>NZ_CAWQOY010000127.1:0-130389 GCF_963896525.1 Nodularia sp. LEGE 04288 | reverse complement strand
CGTAGGAGTCTGGGCCGTGTCTCAGTCCCAGTGTGGCTGATCATCCTCTCAGACCAGCTACTGATCGTCGCCTAGGTGCGCCTTTACCACACCTACTAGCTAATCAGACGCGAGCTCATCTTCAGGCGGCAAGCCTTTCACCTCTCGGCATATCCGGTATTAGCCACCGTTTCCAGTGGTTGTCCCCGACCTGAAGCCAGATTCTCACGCGTTACTCACCCGTCCGCCACTATCTCCGAAGAGACCGTTCGACTTGCATGTGTTAAGCATACCGCCAGCGTTCATCCTGAGCCAGGATCAAACTCTCCGTTTTGGTTTGTTTGTTTTAGCTCTTTCTTGACTACTGTTTTTTAACTTTAGTCTCGTTATTTTATTGACTTGACGCGCAATATTTGCTGTATAATTGCTTTCAAACTATAATATTTTCAAGGTTCGGTGTGTCTTTAAAACGCCGCTCTTTGGCGCTCGTCTCTCAGGCACTTATCTAATATAGCGAGCGCTCCTATCTTTGTCAACTGTTTTTTCAATCTATTTTGAATCTATTTTTTCATGTCTCTGAAACTCCCCACAGTGCTAGGTTGTAGGCAACAATGGTTTATGCACTTTGCTGATTACGGGAGGGTAGAGCGTGAATTTTCAGTCTGTTATTAGTTTATTGCACCAATTTTGGGGTGAACGTGGTTGCTTAATTGCCCAGCCTTACGACATTGAGAAGGGGGCGGGTACCAAAAACCCTCATACATTTTTAAGGGCTTTGGGACCGGAACCTTGGTCTGTTGCTTATGTTGAACCATGTCGTCGTCCTACTGATGGCCGTTACGGCGAAAATCCGAATCGTTTTCAACACTATTATCAGTACCAAGTTTTGATTAAGCCGTCACCGGATAATATTCAAGATATTTATCTCGATTCTTTGAGGGTTTTGGGCATTCGTCCAGAAGACCACGATGTTCGGTTTGTGGAAGATAACTGGGAAGATGCGACTGTGGGCGCTTGGGGTACTGGTTGGGAAGTCTGGTTAGATGGGATGGAAATTACTCAATTTACCTATTTCCAACAGTGTGGGGGAATTGATTGTCGTCCTGTATCGATTGAAATTACTTACGGCTTGGAGCGGCTGGTGATGTATCTCCAGCAGGTGGAAGCTATTACTAAGATTGATTGGACGGACACTATTACTTATGGTGATGTTTTTCTGCAAAGTGAGATTGAGCAGTGTACTTACAATTTTGAGGGATCGAATCCTGAGTTGCTGCTGACACTGTTTAATTTATATGAGCAGGAAGCTAGTCAATTAACTGAGCGTGGGTTGGTTGTACCCAGCCTGGATTATGTGATGAAGTGTTCGCACACGTTTAATTTGCTGGATGCTAGGGGTGTGATTTCGGTGACGGAACGAACTCGTTATATTGGGAGGATTCGTCATTTGGCTCGGAAGGTGGCTCATTTATATGTTGAGCAACGGGAAAAGTTGGGTTTTCCACTGCTGAAGGGGATAACAGTGTGAGTTTGGTAATGTATTAAGAGGAATGTGGATTTAATAAAATACAGAACCTCACCCCCAACCCCTCTCCTTCTCCCAAAGGGAGACGCTACGCGAAGGCAAGGAGAGGGGAGAATTTAAAGTAAGTTTTTTTATGAGTGGCTTATGATTCAGACAAGTGGTGTGTTTATCTGTCTTGGCTTTATTCTGGGATTGCTGTTGACGGGTGTTCCTGGGGGTGGGTTTTGGGTTCTGGGTTTTGGGGTTGTGGGAGCGCTTCTGTTTGGAAGACGCAGATTAGGGCAGTTTGCTCAAAAGTCTGAAAATGCTCATGGTAAAACTCAGGCGGTTCCTAGTATTTGGCAAAATGCTCCCCATCCTAGAATATGGCTGGTTGCTGGGTTGGTGGGGTTGTTAGCAACTTTTTATTTTCAATGGCGATCGCCACAACCAGATGAAAATGATATCAGTACATTTATTTCGTCCGCAAATAACGGTAATCAACAACAACTAGTGATTGTTCGTGGGGAGGTGGTAAGTAATCCCCGTTTGACTCGTAGCCAACGAGGGCAATTTTTGTTGGCTGCTACTCAGCTTGATGAGGTCAAAAATGAAACTGGCCCAGTTAATGTGCCTAAAGGTGTGACGGGCAAATTATATGTGACAGTGCCAATACTTCAGGCTACGGGGTTATATCCTGGTCAACAAATTGCTGTGACTGGAATTTTATACAAGCCGAGAACCGCATCAAATCCTGGTGCTTTCGATTTTCAGAAGTTTCTCAAGCAACAAGGAATATTTGCTGGTTTGACTGGCAGACAGATTAATGTTCTGGATCAGTATGATGAACGTCAGTGGGGATGGTGGCAAATTCGGCAACGAATTGTGCGATCGCAAGTTCGTTGGTTAGGTGTTCCAGGCGGTCCCCTTGTCAGTGCAATGGTTTTGGGTAGTAAAGCCGTTGATTTACCCTACGATATTCGTGATTTGTTTGTGAAGGCAGGGTTGGCTCATACTTTGGCAGCTTCAGGATTTCACGTTTCTTTGGTCTTGGGTTTAATTCTACAACTGACAAGGCGGGCATCGAAGGGAACACAATTTACCTTTGGCTGTTTGGCGTTAATTATTTTCCTCAGTTTAACGGGGTTCCAACCTTCGGTGCTGCGTGCCGTAATTATGGGTTTTGCGGCTTTGGTGGGTTTGCTATTAAAAAGAAAGGTTAAACAATTTGGCTCTCTACTATTAGCCGCAACTCTATTATTGCTGATTAACCCGTTATGGATTTGGGATTTAGGCTTTGAATTGAGTTTTTTAGCAACACTAGGGTTAATCGTCACAGTCCCCGCACTTGTGAAACGCTTAGATTGGTTACCACCAGCGATCGCTTCTTTAATTGCTGTGCCTCTGGCGGCTACGATTTGGACTTTACCTCTGCAACTTTATGTATTTGGGGTTATGCCTGCTTATGGTGTGTTACTGAATATCATCAGCACACCTTTGATTGCCATGATTAGTATAGGTGGAATTATCAGTGCGATCGCCGCATTAATTTGGCCTGCGGCTGGTAGCGCTTTAGCAGGAGGATTACATTATCCTACTGATTGGCTGATTAAATTAGTCGAATCATTCAGCAACTTGCCGGGTAATTCTCTGAGTTTGGGAAGTATATCTACGTGGCAGTTACTAGGCATATATGCAGTGGTTATTTCGGTTTGGCTAGTACGTTGGTGGCAGAAACGCTGGTGGTTTGCAGGTTTAATGGCTATTGGTTTGGTGGTGATCCCATTTTGGCATTCTGCAAATACATTATTGAGAATCACAGTCTTAGCCGCAGGTACAGAACCGGTTGTAGTCATTCAAGACCGAGGAAGAGTGACACTGATTAATAGTGGTGATGAGGGGACTGGACGCTTCACAATTCTACCATTTCTACAACAGCAGGGCATTAATCAAATAGATTGGGCGATCGCCTATGGCATCGCTAGTAATTCTAAATATGAGGATAGTAATGCTTGGTTGGAAGTGCTGCAAACTCTACCAATTAGAAATTTTTATGAATATTCACCCAACCTCACAAGTACCATTGCTGCTCAAGCAATTCAACAGGAAGTCCAAAAGCAACAAGGAATTTACCAACCTTTAGCACCTGGTCAAACAGTCAATACTAGTTCGGTGGTTGCTCAGTTAATTAATGAACAGTTACCTGTTTTACAATTTCAAATTCAAGGTCAAAATTGGCTATTGGTGGGTAATGTCAAGTCTCAAGAGGTGGAACAACTATATAAGGCGGGAAGCTTGCTGCGTCCGCAAGTGTTGTGGTGTAGCCCTCAGTCTTTGAGAGATTTAGTACAAGTGTTTCAACCACAGGTGGCGATCGCCTCTTCTGCTAACCTTGACTCAAAAACCTTATCTGAACTGAGTAAAAACCAGACAAAACTATTTTTTACTAGAGAGGATGGTGCTATCCAATGGACACCCAATGGTCAATTTGAAGCATTTGTGCAAGCAACAGAAAATAAATCTTCAGTTTTTTGATGGTAAAGCCCCAGTGACCAAAAGTTTTTAGACATTCTTTCAACTTTTGATCCCTTTAAACATTTCCTGTGCTTTCTGAAAAGCTTCTTTCATCACCGCCTGAATTTTCTGAGGATCGGGTTTCTTACCACCCATCAAGTCACCAAAATAAACACAAGCACCTTCTCCCAGCGCCCAAGTGTAAGCAGCAGCCCAAGAAGCAGCGATGACGCTACCGAAACCAGGCACAAATTTGATTAACTCTCGTGCAACAGCCTGGGCTAAAAAACCACCTGCGATCGCACTGACAACACCTCCTGCCTGTGATGGAGTCAGCGTCTGCCCATATAATTTTCCTAGCAGACCTACCATTGATACTTGCAAGGAAGTTAAAACTGGCATGGTGGCGAATGGCAATGGTACAGCCGCTAAAGCCGCTGCCATAATCGAAAATGGCAAAATGTAACGCCGTCCAGTATCCCGGTAAATGTCGCCCAGTTGCTTACCAGCTGCATCATCTAACAACTGATAAATTGCACGAGCTTCTGCTTCTGGAAGTAGTTCTGCCAGGGAATCCCGTAATACTTCTAAGCCATAAAACACAGGATTATATTCATCTTCTTCTAAAGTGAAGTCGATGAGGAGAGAGCGATCATATAGTCCTGCAAAAGCTTGCTCAATGGCTGCAAAGGCGCGGTTGACTTCCTCATAGTCTGGGGGATAATCAGGATGATCGGCTGTACTGGGGGGATAAATTTCATGTAAACAGGTAACAGCCAGTAGACAGGGAATCTCTGGATACTGCTGACGTAGTTTTTCCGCAATTTGTCGCAGTGTCTCAGTGGCAAAATCATTAATTTTGACTGTCAAAATCAAGACTCTAGCGCAGCGACTCGACTGTTGTAAATCACTGATTAAATCCTGAATGACCGCTTGAGTGTCCTGATTCACATCTCCCAGTCCCACTGTATCTGTGAAAATCAGCAATGGTAGTTCATTAGAAGGATAGGCGTAACGCTGGGTATGTTGAGTGTGGGGACGAAATCCCTGACCCACAATTTCCGCAGATACTCCTGTTAAGCCTCGGACAATGGAACTTTTACCAGCTTGGGGCTTACCAATCAGCAAGGCCTCTGTGGTTGGCAATTCGGCTCGAACTTTCGCCAAAATCTCTGCCACCTCAGTTTCACTGACACTAAACCATTGAACTATGGTCTGTGTTACTTGCTCTACAGGTAAGAGCTTCACCAAGCTGGTTGTAGTTTTATTCCAGATACGAGTAATGCGGTTTGACCAAGCACTATTTACCGACTTAGCTGTGCCATCAGTCGGCTCGGTAAATTGTTGAGAATCAACTGACTTCCGGTCAGCATCGGGTTTCTCTGTCATTGCTCAATTGTACCAAAAATGCCCAGCATAAAATATTTTGAAAATTATCTTGTGCAATAAAATTATTTTATGCTATATTGACTTATGTCTGTGTGCAAGCTAAGATAAATACATTAATTTTAGTTTATCTGTCTTTTGTGTATTAGGCATTTAACTAATTAAATGTTTTTTGGTTTTGCGGGCGTAGTTTAGTGGTAAAACTTTAGCCTTCCAAGCTAATAATGCGGGTTCGATTCCCGCCGCCCGCTTAGACATAAAGCCCCTGTAAGATCATCCTTATGGGGGTTTGTCATAGCAAGATGAACACTAATATGATTCCTTGTTCTGAAGATATACCTCAAGAACTAACAGTTGAATCTGGTTTAGAAAAAATGATCTGTTGCATCATCCTAATGCTCGGCATTATTTTAAACCAAGGGCAGGTATTGTGAGATTTACGGCTATTGATGAAGGAGATGTTTCTAATAAATCTTTTAAACGTCCGCATAGATGGCGTTACTCTCCGACAGCTTGCTATGGTAATAACGAAGTACATTTACATCCCTACCAAGTCCGGCGAATTTCTGTAGCAGAAGCTTTAGCTATTCAATCTTTACCTAAAATTTTGTACTTCCAGAGGATATGTCACTGACCAATATGTTTAAAACTATTAGTAATGGTGTCCTTATTTGGCATCAAAGGCACTAGCTCAAACTATTCTCGACTTCTTCGCAAATGGGTTGAACAAATCTGTTAAGCCTCATGATTTTACAATTGTTTAATGTCAACTCTAAGACTGAGGACGGCAGATTTAAGTAGGTGGGCGTAAATAAAGTTAACTTGTGGGGTAGTCCTTTTTCCTTAGCCCTTCGCCTACGCTCAGGGTAAATCATTGGTAAGGGTTTCATGGGTGTTTACGAGTCGTAATATAGTTTGGTTTTTCCGATTCCCACCTACTTAATAAAATACATAAGGGACTTCCAAGGAATAAAATCCCCAATTAATTTGTAGGATAATGGTGGGTTACGCTGCGCTAACCCACCCTACAATTTTTGGGTAATTTATTTTTTGGTGTTCCCTAACCTGACATCTAGCCTTTCTCTTTGGTATTGGTAAAGCTACGATGTACACACAAGTTGGAAAATCTTGCCCACATTAAACATCTGTATTTAAAGCTTGGACTCTGGCGACTGTTCGAGTTCTGTCAACGAGATGTTTGTGGTGACCCATGCTACGAAGCGGTCTAGTATGACCAAGGGTGCGTTATGGACTAAAGTACTAACGCACCGAAAATCTAGGATGGTGCGTTGTGCTGCGCGATAACACACCCGACAAAAAGGATTTGGTGTAATTTAATCATTTGTGTGTACACTGTGGTTCCTTCGCCAGGAGAGGGAGCAGGAATCTGGTTTCGCTGCTTAACAAGGGGGAATTTAAAATACATTTGCACGACTAAAATACTCCCTATGGGTATAGTGTCATGTCACCAGTCTTCAGCGTATCTACCACTAATTGATCAATGTCAAATATCAGTCAACCATCAAACTCTTCTCAAATCAACTCGAACTCTGTTGTGAGATGTGTGCGGGTGTGCCAAAATCGCACCTGTAAAAAGCAAGGTGCAGCAGAGGTATTAGCGGCTTTTACAGCTTTTTCTATCCCGGATGTGACGGTAACAGCTAGCGGCTGCTTGGGACAATGTGGTAATGGGCCTATGGTGCTGGTTTTGCCGGATATGGTTTGGTATAGCGGTGTTAGACCCAATGAAGTACCTCTAATGGTAGAACAACATTTGCTAGGTGGTCAAAGTGTTAAAAGAATGCTTTATTATCGGTTTCATCCCTAGTGATAAGCAAATTTAAAATATACAAGTTGGCACAATCGTTGACTGAAGCGAGGCATCTAAATGAATATTCAGCAGCTACGTCAATCTCTAAAAATTAAGTGGCTGAGTTATTACGAGCAAAATCGTTCTTGGCTGGTAAAAATGAGGGTTTGGGGTACTTATAATGGTCTACGCCGTCCTTCTTCTGGATTTATTTTGGCTACTTTGTCGGTTTTAGAACCACAGTTTGATCAAATAATTTCTTTTATTCTGGATTTGAATAATAATCCCGATCAGATAGTCGTAGCTTTAGGTCTCAATTTCAATCCTGATCAAGAGTTACGTTTAATAAACTTAGAGGATTCTAGAATTACTACCCAGTTTGAAAGTGAGTCTTTAGCAGAAAACTATACTGAAAGCAAACCTGTACCTTTGGTGACGGTTGCGCCTAAGATTTCTCCGGCGGAAACTCTCTGTTATGATCTGCCACGGTTAGAGAAACCTGTGTCAGCATATACAGAAAATCCTGAGATTATTCCTCAGCAAAAACTTGGTTCATCTGTGGCGGTGGCTACTAAGGTTGTTTCCCCGCCTTCTACTAAGGTGTTACACTCCGCCAAATCACTCTCCGGTTTACTAGGTCAAGATCAACCAGTGCGATCGCCATTAGCAATTACTATTGACGTGGTTAACAAAGCCAAAACTATCCCGCCCCCTAAAGTGAGGAACTCGTGGTTTCATCATGTACCCATCAAGTTTTGGATTCTTCTGCTCAAGATAAATTGTTTAACTGGGATTTTCTTTTTACGTGACTGTCTTCTTAAATCCCCAGTTGAGGTCAATGGCAAGTATCGAAAAATACCACCAAAACCCAAAGATATTCCCCGTAAAGTTGATCAATTACCCAGTCATCATGCCTCTCGTCTGGCTTCTTGGGTAGATCAGTTTTGTCAGGGTAGCGGATACGACCCAGAAACAGCTATTTCCATGCGATTGTGAAAAATCACTATTCTTGGTGTATTGGGGATTTCCAGAAAATAAATTGCTTCATTTCATCAAACCATCTTTGTTCTTTACAGCACTTCCTTCTGCTATGAGGTACACATAGCGGGCAAGATGCCCGCACCACAAGAGTTTTATCATTAATATCTGTACCTTATAATACCGGGAACTGCTGTATCCCCCCAATACAGTTCGTTATTCCGTAATTTGTCCGTAAGTCCTAATTACTTGTAAAGCGATCGCTCTTTTCAAAAAAACCTTTCGATTTACTGAGTTATGAACAGAACCAGAAAATCTCTGCTGCTGGCATTCGGCACATCGCTGTTAATTATCCTGACGCAACTAATAGCACCCGTTCCCGCACAAGAACCTGCTGCGCCGACGATCATTATTGAGACTACCAGCACACCCACAGAAGCCCAGCCTGACGAAACTGAATCGCAACCGCCAGAGTCCCCTGCACTCAGTCCAGAGGAACTTGCGCGTCAGGAAAAACTCATAGAAGCAGACCAGCTTTTTCTGGAAGGAAAAATTTCTGAGGCGGAAAAACTGTATCGAGAGGTGAAAGCACCGTTTACCACAAAACTTACAGACCAAGAACGCAAAGCCGCAATACTTGACCCTCAGCAACTTTCTCCAGCAGGTAAAGTCTATTGGCGGGAATCTACGGCGGGAATTGCCCAGAATCTGCAAACAAGAACTGTTGTACCTCTGCAATTATTGGTGGAACAGTATCCAGAATTTATCCCTGGTCATATTCGATTTGCAGAGGTTTTAAAACAGTACAACCGCCCTCAAGAAGCATTAGAGGTATTAGAACGTGCATCTTCGCTTTATCCCCAGGAATCAACTCTGATTCAAGCTAGAATCACCGCACTAGCTGAAGCTCAAAAATGGATGGAAGCGTCTTTAGCGGCGCGTCAATTTGCCCTTCTCAACCCAAATCATCCTCAAGCATCTGAATTTAAAGATTTAGCGGATAAAAATCTCAACAACTTCAAATCTCACATTAAATCAGAGATTAGAGGTAATACGATCGCAAATGTGATCACAGGTGCATTAGGTTACGCCGTGACTGGCGGTCTTCAGGGACCCTTTTCTGCCATTGACTCGACGATTATGCTGTTCAGAGGTGAAGAAGCTATCGGTGAATCGATCGCAACACAGGCCAAAAGACAGTTGGATTTAATCGAGGATGAAACTGTGACAGCCTATGTGAATGATATCGGTGAGAAACTGGTGAAGGTCGCAGGAAGGCATGATTTTAAATATGAATTCTTTGTTATTCCTCAAGAAGACCTCAACGCCTTTGCACTCCCTGGGGGCAAAATCTTTATTAATGCTGGTGCGATCGCTAAAACAAATTCCGAAGCCGAATTAGCGGGTTTAATTGGTCATGAATTATCTCATACAGTGCTATCTCATGGCTTTCAATTAGTCACCCAAGGAAATCTGATTGCTAATGTCACCCAGTATTTACCTCTAGGCGGTACTATCGGTCAACTTTTTGCACTCAATTATAGTCGTGATATGGAACGTCAAGCAGATAATTTCGGTACGCGTTTGATCGTGGCTGGCGGATATGCTGCTGATGGCTTGCGTAACTTAATGGTGACATTAGAAAAACAACAAAGAAATTTGATTCCCCTTTGGTTATCTTCTCACCCAGGCGGTAGTGAACGAGTTAGTTATTTAGAAAATTTAATTACCCGTGGGAACTATAACCGTTACGCCTATGAGGGAGTTGAGCGACATTTAGAAGTGCAAACACGGGTGAAACAGCTACTTGAAGAGAAAAAATCACGAGAGCAAAAAAAATCTCGTTCTTGATGAATCAAAAGTCCAAAGTTATTCGTCACTTAAGTTATTCAGTTCTCTAACCAATTGACATTGGGTAATAATTTATGTTTTCACAACCTTTAAAATTGGTATTTTTGAGTAGTATTGGCTTATCTTTATGCCTGGGTAATTCTGTAGCATTTGCTCAATTTAATGATTCTACTTCCGGTGATGTTGTTGTCCCAACAATACCTTCAGGCGGGACATCAACGCCCACAGGCATACCAACAGGCACACCCACAACTACACCAAATGTAACTAGTGGGACTCGGTTCACCTGTCAATTTTACAATGGACAGTACACGGTCATGTATCAGCCACAAAATATTCCAGGGCAATTCTTTCCTTGGGCAGCACCGGCGACTTTGGGTGGTGGTTGGAGTCCAGAAAAACGCTGTGCAGCGATCGCCAGTCGTTTAGAATTATATCGCCCCGATGGTTTACAAGAACTTCAGACAGCTGTAGAAAATAATGAAAATATTGTCTGTGTGACTACAGAGACTAATCCTTTTTGCCGCATTGTGCTGACAGTACCCCGTGGACAAGATCCCTTTGTGGTACGCAATAGCGTTTTCCAAAACTTGATGACTGCTGATAGTGGACAACAAACGTTAGCTGTCAACACTTATGGCGATTCCAGTGGGGGAGGAGTGAATGGATTATACAACTTAGGCCGCTCACTTCTTGGTGGTGGTAACAATCGGGCGAATGCATCTAGAAGTGGGATCAATTTGAAACCTTACCTCGCGCCTCAAGATGGCGGGACTCTGCGACAAAATGGCGCAGCAAGTAATTCTCAGCCTCAACCTCAAAGCCCTAATCGGTTGAATCCTGGTAATTTTCGTTGATCATCCCCCTACCAACCAATTTATGAGTGAATAATGGCGATCGCTCGTTTTTCTTCAGAATCTTGGTAAACTCTCTCAAAATATTTTCATATCTTTCACCAGCTACCCAGAAAAAATCATTATGAGTTGCATCTTCCACCCATAATGCCAGCTTTGGTGACGGTGCAGCAGCATATAACTTTTTAGCATGAGCAAGAGGAATCGTCTCATCAGCTTTACCGTGCATAATCAATACTGGACAAGTGACTTGTTGGATTTTGTCTATATTATTGAACTTATCAAATGGCAAAATTTTCGCAGGTATGATGACTTGAAAAGCAGAAGTAAAAGTGCTTTCGAGAATTAAACCCCCCACAGGCTGGCGCACCGCTAAATCTACTGCTGAACCCCCTCCCACGGAACGTCCAAAAACAATAATATTCTGTGGGAGTATCTTTAAATCTTGGACTAAATAGTTGTAAGCAGCATCAATATCATGATAAGCGTTCTTTTCCGTGGGTATACCTGCGCTTGTACCATAACCGCGATAATCATAAGCCAAGACATTGAAACCAAAATCACGCAATTTTTCTAGAAGTTGTTTAATGTCGCCTAAATCTTCAGCATTACCATGAGCATAAAGAATTGTATAATTAGCTGTAGGATTCACTAAATGCACTGCTGAAATTTTCGTTTCGCCCTGACTCTTTAACTTTAATATTTCTTCAGTATCTTGATAGCTAGATGGTTGAGGTAAGAAAATCATCCTATCTGCACGAAAATAAACATATCCAGCAAAAAATAAATATATAAAAATTAAAGATTTTAACAATCTTTTCCAGGATAAATCACCAATTAAAACTTTTTTGAGACGCTGTTTATCCATTTGACTTTTGTTTTGCTGTAAAGTGCAAGTTTAATTTATTTAAACGAACCGCCAAGACGCAAAGAACGCCAAGGGAAGAAGGTTTAATAGGTTTTTTGCATATAATCTATATTTTTACCGCATTGGGTGATAAAGCCTGAATTAATGCCTTTGCTTTTAGGCAAGCTTCCTCAAATTCAGCTTCAGGATCGGATAATGCCACAATACCACCACCGATGCCAATAGAAGTACCATTGGGAGTTAAAAGTGCAGTCCGGATCACAATATTTAAGTCTGCTGCACCATTCAGCGCTAAAAACCCAATTGCGCCTGAATAAACTCCACGTGCTTCTTGCTCTAATTCATCGATAATTTTCATAGTCCTAATTTTCGGCGCACCTGTCATCGAACCACCAGGAAATGCCTTTTTGATGCAGTCTGTAGCCTTCATATCTGGGAGCAAGCAACCCCGAATTGTACTGACAAGTTGATGCACTGTGGCATAAGTTTCTACATCCATCAATTTTGGCACGTGGATACTGCCGACTTCACAGACTAAGCCTAAATCGTTGCGTAACAAATCTACAATCATCAAGTTTTCAGCCCGGTCTTTTTCGCTGTGACGCAATTGTTCACAAAGTATTTGATCTTCTGCGGGAGTCTGTCCACGTCTGGAAGTACCTTTGATCGGCTTCGTTTCTACCCAACCGGCGCGGTCAATGCGTAAAAATCTTTCTGGAGATGAACAAGCGATCGCAATTTCACCAAAGCGCAGAAATGCTGAGTAAGGTGCTGGATTAACTCGCCGTAAGGTGCGATAAAATTCCAGTGGATTAGGGGTGCTGTCTGTATAAAGCTTGTTAGTTAAACAAATTTGGTAACTCTCCCCCTCCTTAATTTCACTTAGACACTTTTGAATATCATCTATGTAAGTCTCGTGAGAGCGACTGAAGCGGAAAACTACAGGTTCTTTGCTACCAATCGCTAGAATAGGCGGAAGGGGAGCTAGAGTGCGAAGTTGTTTCTCTGTTGACTCAAACCAAGCTTGTGCTTGTGTCGTTTCTTGGTTTTTGATCAGACATACCAAATATACAGTCTGTTCTTCGTGGTCAAACACAATGATTTGATCAGCTAAAAGAAACATAGCATCGGGAAGCGACGCAGAATGAACTAGCTCAGATCCACATTCTGCCTTGAGTTCATAACCAAAGTAGCCCACAAACCCACAATTGAAGTCAAAAGGTAGGTGATCAGATTTACACTGTCTGTAATCAATTTCCCGTTTGAGATAATCAAAAATACTTTCTGTGCGGCGTGTCACCGTACTTGACTGAGTAATAGTTATTTCTTTACTTTGGGTATGGTACTCAACCAACAAGCTATTTAAACCACCACTCCCTCCCATAAAGGAGAAACGAGAAAGACCAGTTTCAACTAAGCTGCTATCAAGCCAAAAAGCATGAGTATCTTCCCCAAATAAATGCACAAATACCTGTTCTGCATCCAGATAGATATCTAATTTTTTACTGCAAACTTGGTACTGAGCATCAGAAGAGGCTGGGGGGCTGGGGTGCTGTTGTAGTGGTGAAAAAACTTCCCCGTTTCTAGTGCATATTCCTAATTGATTTTGAGTAAATTTTTCGGTAATATCTCGGAAATTTTCTAAAAGTTTTCTACCATATTCTGTACAGATCGATTCTGGATGAAACTGTACGCCCCAAAATGGTAAATATCGATGACGCAGCGCCATTATCAGTCCTTCTTCAGTCCAAGCTACTTTTTCCAGACAGCTGGGTAAATCTTCTGCAACTATTAAGGAGTGGTAGCGGACAACAGAAAAGCCATGCGGAATCCCCTTAAATAATTCAGATTCATTATGATATATCTTACTCAATCGCCCGTGCCTAATTTCTGGCGCATGAATCACAGTTCCACCATAGACATGAGCTAGTCCTTGATGACCGAGACAAACGCCCAATAGGGGTACATTTACCTTTTGAATCACTTCTCGACAGATACCAAAATCTTCAGACTTTTCTGGACGACCGGGGCCGGGAGAAATGACAACATTGTCGAATTTGAGTTTTTTTAAGTCCTTCCAGTCAATTTGATCGTTACGAATTACTAGGGGAAGTTCTCCATTGACTTCGGCGATCATCTGATAGAGATTAAATGTATAAGAATCGTAGTTATCAATGATCAGCGATCGCACTTCATGTTTCCCCTGTTGATCCAAAGTCCAAAACTCAGAAAAGGATGAGACACCTGTGTGAGATACAGACAGCTCATCCTTGACTAATTAATTCTAATTTCCCAGTAAAAATATTGAGTATAGACCGATTAATCGCGTCTGTACTGACTACTTAGAAAGGAATATCATCTGGGTCTGGTTCTTGCTCTTTGACTGGAGGATAAGTGGTGCGCTCAAAATTTTGGGGTGGGGGTGTGGGTACGAACTTTGTCGGCTGAGGAGCAACGCTAACGGGAGCTGTAGCCGGGCTGGTTACTGGATGTAACTCTACTTGGTTCTGTGAAGATGAAACTGCTGGGGCTGTTGCGGTGTCTGATGGAGTGATAGTTGTTGATGGTGATGAACCCAAACCACTTCCTAAAGGTTGAATCTGTTGTACTACCAATTCAGCACGTTTTTCTTTAAAACCTTCTTGACGCTCCACAGTATGCATCCCTAAGCGTCCTGCTAAGATGACGCGATCGCCTATATGATAATTTTGCTGAATTTCTGTAGCCATATTCCCCCAGCCCACCACTTTTAAGGTGACTAACTGGTCTTCTGCGCGCTGAGAATTGGGAAACTGCACCAGCATTTCCGTGATGGCTAAGTTATCGGCGGTATAGCGTAATTGTGGTTCTTGAATGATTTCTGCCATTAAAACGCAGCTATTCATGAAATCCTCCTGACTGTAAAAATACTGTGTGGGAAATAAGGGTTTTATTAGCTAAATATTTGTAATTTGCCTGAATAAATTTCTGACAACATTTTCAGCTTGGGTCTTTTCTAGCATAAAAGCCAAGCGACAGTTTTGAACAGCATTTGGGATGCTAATCTCTACTTTCGCTTGACTACAACGAGCATTGGATTCTGCATGAGTAGTACAATTATACCATTCAACGACAGAAAAAATACTGCAAGTTAAGTTTGGACATGGACAGGAAAAATCCCCAAGCCAATTAACCGCCCTGGAAGGTCGCGTAAAATGGGCAAGCGTAACCAAACCGGAGGTTTAAAAGTCTGCTGTGATTTAAGAACCGGAGCTAAAACTCGTTTCTGAATTAAGCTCTGAAATGCTTGAATAAACCGGGTAGGTAACTCTCGTTGGCGCTGCACTTTTGCTAAATCACTCAGTTCTATATGTTTGTTTTTCAGAGGTTGACTGAGGATATTGGCAGCTACGACAGCATCCTGAATTGCATAGTTAATACCCACTCCTCCCACTGGGGACATAATATGAGCCGCATCACCTATGAGTAACAGTCCCGGACGATACCAGCGTTTGACGAAACTGGATTCCACACAGAGAAAGAATACCTGTGACCAATCTTGTAAATGTTCGATGCGCGTGCTTAAACTTGGCACAACTTCGACTACAGATTTTTTCAATTCCTCTAACCCAGCAGCCCGAATCTGCTGATAACCACCTTTAGGAATCACATAGGCAAGTTGCCACTCATCACCACGATCCAGCATAGCCACAATCCGACCTTGAGCAAGGTTTCCTATGCCTCCTTCTGGGTCTTCTGGGTGATGGGGTAAACGGAACCAGAGAACATCCATTGGCGGCGAAGCTTGAATAGACTCAAAACCACCCAGTTGTCTTAAACGTGAGTGACGACCATCTGCACCCACTGTCAGTACAGCCCGGACTTCATGCCAGCCGCCGCCTTGCCGATAACGGACACCTTGAATTACGCCATTTTCCTCAATTAATTCCTGCACATTCGCACCCATGACTAAGTGAAAATTCGGATATTTTGCTGCTTCTTGGGTGATGAACTCCAGAAATTTTACCTGGGGCATCATTGTGATGTAAGGATAGCGGGTTTTCAGGTGACTAAAATCGGCTAAGGTGACGGTATTTTCAGGAGTGCGAATCCTCAGACTGTGCATTTTTGCATGGGGTAGTTGTAGCAAGCGATCGCTTAACCCCAACTCTTCCATAATTTCCATTACCGAGGGGTGAATTGTGTCCCCCCGAAAGTCCCGGTCAAAATCTTTATGCGCTTCCAACAAGGTTACAGAAACGCCTTGACGTGCTAAGAGTAGTCCCAAAACCGCCCCGGCTGGACCACCACCGACAATACAACAATCGGTAGTTGTTACATCTACAATTTCATGGACAGGATTTTCAGTTACATCGGTAGTCATGAGAATACCTACTGATACTGCGATAAATCTAGGGTAGTTTGCTCTTTTTGCTGACAGCTATTTTTTACTTTTCGTCGTCACAGGTAACATATATCATGGGCGCTGAATGTTCCGCTTTGTGGAATCAGTTATCCATTGCATACCATTACCCCAAATACTCGTGGCGCAAGTTGTCTTAGAAAATATCTATAAAAGTTTTCCCCAGCGCAAGGGGGAAAGTGTAGCTGCTCCAACCTCTCCTAGCGATCGCCAAAAAAATGATCCAACTCCAGAAACAGACATTATTACTGTCTTACGGCGAATTAACCTAACTATCGCCGATGGTGAATTTATGGTGCTTGTCGGTCCTTCGGGTTGTGGTAAAAGCACTCTACTGCGGTTAATCGCTGGGTTGGAAGCAATGACAGGAGGAAATATTACTGTAGGCGATCGCCTAATCAATGATCTACCTCCCAAAGAAAGAGACATTGCAATGGTGTTTCAAAATTACGCCCTCTATCCCCACATGACGGTGTATGACAACATCGCCTTTGGACTCCGCCGGCGAGAATTAGAGCATCGGGAAACTCAGGACTCTTCACTTCCTGATTGGGCGAAAAATCTGCTGGTGGGTGTTACCAGAAAGTTACCTAAAGGACTGCGTTACATTTCAGACAGAGAAAGGCAAGTAGACCAGCAAGTAAGAAATGTGGCTCAATTATTGCAAATGGAAACCTTGCTGAATCGCTTACCCAAACAGCTATCTGGGGGACAAAGACAACGGGTAGCATTAGGAAGAGCGATCGCCCGTGATCCTCAAGTGTTTTTAATGGATGAACCCCTTTCTAACTTGGATGCAAAACTCCGCGCCGAAACTCGCGCCCAAATTGTCAAATTGCAACGCCAACTAGGAACTACGACGATTTACGTTACCCACGACCAAACCGAAGCGATGACAATGGGCGATCGCATTGCGATTATGAATCAAGGTCAGATTCAGCAAGTAGCTTCCCCATTAGAACTTTATAACCGCCCTGCAAACCGCTTTGTCGCCGAGTTTATTGGTTCACCACCGATGAATTTTATTCCTGTAACATTTCATGCGCCGTTGTTAATTACTCATCATAATTTCCGTCTTACCCTCCCAGAAACTTGGGAAACAGCGCTGCGAAAATACGATAAGCAAACCATTATTTTAGGTATTCGCCCAGAACATTTAATTTTGAGCGTACCTGCGACCAAAAATTTACCCGTAAAAGTAGACTTAGTAGAAAATCTGGGTAATGATTCTTTCCTAGCAGTGAGAATTTCAGAACCAGAATCTCAAATTATTCATACAGATAATTATCTCCAAGTACGAATACCACCAGATAGATTAGTAAGTGTTGGTGAGCAATTATGGTTATCGTTAAATCCCGAAAGACTGCACTTTTTTGATCCTCACACCGAGTCAGCAATCTTTCCCAGAACTTAAAATCGATAATATATTTTATGCGTCGAAATTCGATTTTTTACAAGCTGTTTCAACAATAGCCTAATCTGTTATTTCAACTAAGTAAGTCAACATAATTAAACATAAAACATTGAGGATATAGATCCCCGACTTCTCGAAGAAGTCGGGGATCTGGGGATTACGTTTTTTAATTTGAGCTACTTACTAGACCGGAAATATTCGTGGTATATCTGTAGCTAAGTTAGAAAACATCAGAAATTTGCCTACTGTACTTAGCCATGACCCAAGACTTATCCGGTAAAAATCTCAGAGGTCATTCTTTCAAAGGTCAAAACCTTGAGGGTGCAAATTTTAGTGGTGCTGATTTTACTGGTGCTAACTTCACAAATGCTCAAGCTCGACTGTAAAAGCGTTGGGCGTTATTTCTAGTTTTGCTTTCTTGTTTGGTCTCAAATTATACTTTTACTGTTACTTTACTTGAGTTTTGTCAGTCAATCAGAGAAATGGTGTCGATTACGGTATTATCAAGAGGTTAATTGCTGTCAATCGCCTTTGCATCTAGCAAAGACTGCATAAGTTAACTTCACTGTCACCTATCGCTTTTTTAGAAAATCAGTAAAAGCTACTAAACCAAAAAATATGGACATAACTACTTTAGTTCCAGAATTTAACCAATACACACTTATTCAAAGAAAATTATTTTTAGATTGGATTCTACTACCAATAGAAAATGATGAGGAAGCTAGAAATCGTTTTCTTGAATCATTATTAAATGATTTTAATGATTCTAATATTGAAGTAGAAGTAAATGAAATAGAAGGAAAACTGGATTTATTAATTAAAAGAATAGAAAAAAAAGAAAAAATAAGACTTGCCATAGCTGGTCCTCGCATCATAAACACAATTTTACAAGAAGTAAAGTGCAGAATAGGATGCAAACTACATAAGGATCAATCCAAATATAAAATTTGTATTAAGGATTGTAAGAGTCCGCTTTAAAAGTGTCGCGTTGTGATATTAGGCACTTATTAATCCCCCGTAGCCCCCTTTTTTACGGGGATTTAGGGGGATATAAAATTTTTTGCTACCGACAATAGGATTTTTCAAACATCCTCTAATAATATTTGAAATTATAGTTTCATGTCGAATGTTTTTCATGGAAAAAAACTTTGTGGTAAATCCTTTAAAGATCAGAATCTAGCTAATACCAATTTTCAAGGTGCTGATATTAGAGGAGTAAACTTTACTAACACTATTCTTACAAATGCCAACTTTAGTTATACAATATCTGGAACACGAAATTACGTCAGAATCTGTCTAGTTCTTGTTTCATTACTGCTAATAGCTATAGCAGGTATAATTTCAACATTGGGTGGAGATTTTATCTTTCCAGAGGAAGGCCATTTCATATCTAATGCAATAATCTTAGTTTCCATATTATTGTTCTTATCTTTTACTCACTTAAAAGGTTTTCTAGCAGGTTTATGCTCTGGCATTGCAGTTTTTATTCCAGGATTAGCTCTAGGTTGGATTATATCGCCTCTCCCTTGTCTTATTGAAAAGATAGCTAAAGCTTCCGTTAGCGGAGTTATAGAACTACCTCTAATTGCAATTAGTTACACAATCATGACTTTAGCTACGGCTGTTATTATAGTCTTATTAGAGTCTGTACCTATAGCTATCTGCGTAGCTATCTGCGTAGCTACAGGTACAGCTATAGGTTCATCTGCCAATTTAGGAATAAAGCTATCAACATTCACCACACCTACTATAGCTATGCTAGCAAGCTACATTAGTTGGCAAGCTTTAGTTGGAGACGAAAAGTTTGTTTGGATTTACAAAAATGCTATTTTTTTGGCTTCTGTAGGTGGCACTAATTTTTGTAACTCTAATTTAACTAACGTTAATTTTAAAGGAGCAAAGGTTAAGGGTGCAGATTTCAGAAATTCTATTTTAACTCACACTAATTTCCGACAAGCTAAAATGCTTAATTATGTTCGTCCTGGTAAAACTTACTTGCAAAAGGCATCAGTGTGTCAATTGCTAATTACGGGACAAGGACAGGAAAAAAATTTGGATCATGAAAACTTGCGCGGAGTCAATTTAGAAGGAGCTAATTTAGTAGATGCCAGTTTTATTGGTGCAGACTTGAGCGAAGCCAACTTACAAGATGCAGATTTATCCAGAGCAAAATTAGTACAGGCTCAACTAAAAGGCACGGATTTTATAGGGGCTACGCTCACCGGGGTATACATTCAAGATTGGGGCATTACCACTGAGACCAAATTTGATGGTGTGCGGTGTGAATACGTTTATATGCGACTCCCCACAAATGAAAATCCTGACCCTTTCCGCAAACCTGATAACAATAAAGAAGTGTTTGCAGATGGTGAGTTTGGGGATTTTATCAAGCCAATATTTGACACCCTGGACTTATACCATAACCAAGATGTTGACCCTCGTGCTATTGCAATTTCATTCAAGCAGTTAGCAGAGAATCACCCAGAAGCAGACCTGCGAATTGTCGGCATGGAAGTACGAGGTGAAGATAAATTTTTACTTCGTGCCAAAACCGCAGCTACAGCTGACAAGTCCCAACTGAGTGCCGAATATTCCGCTACTTATAACGAGATAAAAGGCTTGCCAGAGAGCCAAATTAATTTACTACTAGCAGAAAAAGATAATCAAATTCGTAGATTAGAGAATATGGTAATGACGGCGCTGGAGCGCCCTAATTTTTATTCAAGTACACAAATACAAGAGGTAGGAACTATGGCTAGTAATCAAGGTGGGTTTTCAGTTGGTGGTTCTGTAGGCGGTAATGTCAACAACGTTCAAGGGGATAACAACCGCGCAGTACAAGGAGACAATAATCAGGCTGTTCTTGGTGACAATAATCAAGTAACGCAACAAAATCAAGTGGGCGCAGATACGGGAGAAACGCTGACTAAAGAGGATATTGTCAAGTTACTGGCACAATTAGAAACTTTGATTCAAGGTGCAGAATTACCAGCCGACACCAAAGAAGAAGTAATTGAAGATTTAAATGCAGCTAAAAACGCAACGGATAAGGAAGAACCGAATAAAAAACGTGCGTTAGACCGCTTGGAAAGCATGACAGAAACCCTAGAAAAAACCACTAAAACTGTTGATTCTGGTAAGCAACTTTGGACAGTAGCCAAACCGATTATTATAAAAGTTGCTGGCTGGTTAGGTGCGGCGGCTGGTTCATCTCTATTGGGATTGTAAGTAGGTCAACCTCATTAAACATAAAACTTTGACGATATAGATCCCCGACTTTTCATCGGGGATATGGGTATTACGTTGTTAAAGATTCCCTAAATTTACACCTCTGCTGGTTGGTATTCTTGTTGTCTTTCCACAAAGGCCTGAACACGGGTGCGGTAGTTTCTCAATGTTTCATCTACCCAATCGCGATCGTTACTATTCGCATATAAATGTACTAAAGGCTCACTAGCATCTGGTAGAACTAATAGCCAACTATCATCATAGGGTTGGCAAATTTTCACCCCATCAATTAACTCTAAATTTTGGGCTGGGTGTGTTTCGACCAAATAACGCATCAGCGCCCCTTTAGCAGTCCAAGGACATCGAACTGTATAACTTTTGTGAACTACACGGGGTAATTCTGAACGGGCTGTAGCCAGCGATCGCTCTTGAATTGTCAGCATCTCAATTAACTTCGCAATGCAGAACATCGAATCAAATCCCGGATGCAGGTGGGGGAAAATAAAACCAGTTTCTCCGCTACCTCCTAACACCACATTGGGATTTTTCTGCGAAGCCTCCATCAAAGCTGTAGGATTGGCTTTAGTGCGAATTACCCGACCATCATGACGACGAGCGACTTGTTCCACAGCACTGGAAGCATGAACCGGGACAACTACCGTCCCTCTGGGGTTAGACGTTAAGATCATGTCTACCATCAGTGCGGTTAAAATTTCCCCCCGAATCGGAAAGCCTGACTCATCAACTAAAATTAGCTGTTCCCCATTGGCCGAGACTTGCACACCAAAGTTAGCTTTCAACGCTTCCACTACATGACCTAACTGAGTCAGCAATGCTTCCCGATCAGTCACTGACATCGCCGCTTTATTCACACTCGCATTCAACACCACTGCATCAGCGCCAAATTTGTCTAACATCATGGGTAAAACTGCGCCAGACACCGCATAAACATAGTCAATTACGACTTTTGCGCGACTGTTGCGGAGAGTATCTACATTTAACAGCTTTTCAAAGGCTGTGCAGTAGCGTTCCATGACTTGACTCGGATAAGCTACATCGCCAATTTCATGAATTTGCGATCGCCGCATATCTTCTTTAAAATAAGCTCCTTCAATTTTCTTCTCCAGAGCTTTGGTGATATTAATCCCCTTAACATCCATAAATTCAATCAGGATATAGTCAGGGCGATCCGGGTGTACCCGCACATGAATCCCACCAGCTACGAACATTGTAGGTATGACTGTGCGCGCTATGGGAATAGCTGTAGCATCGAGGTTTTGAATATCAATCCCTACAGACATCAAACCAGCAATTAATGACCGGGTAACCATGCGAGAAATGTTACGCTGGTCGCGGGAAACCGTGACTTTACAACCTGGTTTCAAGGTGGAACCATAAGCAGCACCCAACTTCACGGCAAATTCTGGGGTGATGTCAATATTCGCTAATCCTTGTACACCACGTTGCCCAAATAAATTTCTTTGAGCAGTGTTACCCCAAATCAAGTTAATGTTTAAAATTGCCCCTGATTCAATCTTTTTACTCGGCCAAACGCGTACATTTGGGCTGATTTGTGCTTCTTCGCCGATAGTAGAAAGGGAACCCACCACAGCGGCTTCTAATACATGAGCGCGACGATCTACACGAGTACCACGAGAAATCACGCAGGCGCTGAGATGTGCTTCATCTCCAATAATTGACCCATTCCACAAAATTGGTCGCTTGAGATTAGCATCAGCGCCAATGGTGACATTATCCCCAATGATTGTTCCACCCTCAATTTGGACTCTAGCCCCAATGCGGCAATTGTCACCAATCACGGCGGGAGTCTCAATATTTGCGGTGGGGGCGATAAATGTATTTTGTCCTACCCACAAATTAGGCGAAACTTCTTTATAAGCAAAGTCGAGTTTAACTTTTCGATCCAAGGCATCATACTGAGCTTCACGATAGGCATCTAAATGACCGACATCACACCAGTAACCTTGGGCAATGTAGCCATACAGGGCTTCACCTTTTGCCAGCATTAAGGGAAATAAGTCTTTGGAAAAGTCGCTTTCGGTGTTAGATGGCAAATAATCTAATACTTCTGGTTCGAGAATGTAAATACCTGTGTTGACAGTATCGGAAAAAATTTCACTGGTAGAAGGTTTTTCTAAAAAGCGGCTAATATGCCCTTGGTCATCGGTGATTACCACCCCAAATTCTACCGGGTTGGGAACCCTGGTTAAAACTAAAGTGGCTTTTGACTGTTTTTGTTTATGAAAGGCGATCGCTGCCGTCAGGTCAAAATCTGTGATACTATCGCCGCTAATCACTAAAAATGTTTCATCTAAAAGTTCGGCAATATTCTTCACACAGCCTGCCGTGCCTAGAGGCTGGTCTTCTTCCACGGCATAGGTCATCTGAACGCCAAAATCGCTGCCATCTTGAAAGTAATCTCGCAGGACATCGGGTAGATAATGCAATGTCGCAATAACTTCTGTGATTTGATGCCGCTTGAGTAGATTGATGATGTGTTCAGCAATTGGCCGATTGAGAATAGGAACCATCGGTTTGGGTAGATCACAAGTTAACGGGCGAAGCCGCGTTCCCGAACCGCCTGCCATCAGTACTGCACGCATAAATTCTCCTTAGCTATTTGCAGCATTTGCTGCTTACAGACCCGTGAGAGTGTATTGTATGTTCTTTCTTTAGTCTCCTATGGATATTGGTATTTGAGTAACTTACCTCAGAAGCATCTGCTGTGAGATAAGCAAATCTACTCATCACTTTAGCCTGTATGTTCAAAGACAATCAACATCAAAAACTGGCTTCGAGTTGTCCCCAACCGCACTTGTTTCCTACGGTTGACTTACGCTCTTTTCCTAGAAACTTTCAGGAAAAAAGGAACAAAAAGCATGGAGAAAAAACATTTTTTTGATATTTTATTTTTTCATTGTTCTTTCTGGGTTATATGTTCTATTGTGGCAATAGATACTCCATTTTGGTACAAGCTGACCAGCTGCAATACAGGAATGTCCTTGACTATAAAATCAAAGAATGTATTTATAGGTGACTCAGGTGTGGAAGTAATGAGGAATTTAGTTATCTTTGATCAGCGTAGGTACTGCATCATCTCAATGGTGTAATCACACTTAACTTAACTACTGTCATTTACTAAAGGAGTCAATAAAAATGATTAAGTTAATTATTTTCGGTCTTGTGGTGGTTTATGTAGGTGGTGTTTGGAAGTTATGGACTGGGTTTGAACGAACTAATTTTAGTCAAACTTTGCCTAATCGCATCGGTTTATCATTGCTATGGCCAGCTTTACTTATTGCTAATAAATCATATCGTCGCAATTTTAGAAAGGCGTTAAAAGGCTAGCGCCACAGGGTGGAAGTCAAAAGTCAAAAGTCAAAAGGGAAATCCTGATAATTAAAATCTGGGGTTTCCCAAAAACGCCTTGGTTTCCGAAATTGACGCTCCCTGGTTTGTGGTCATACATCTCAGACTTTGGGAGCTTCAATCATGGTTCGTCCTGTTGCCGCGATCGCGATCGCTAGTTTAATTGGTATCATTTCTCTACCTTCCCTAGCCCAACAACGCCAGACACCCACCCCTACCCGTCAAGGTGACTACAATTCAGCCATTACCAAATTTCCAGATGGTAGTCAAGCTGTATTATTGTCATGGTTTACGAAGATTCGTAGTGGTAAACTAAACTGCCGTAGCGCCCCTGGAGTAAATCAGCGCGTTATCAAGCAATTTCAAGCAAATGAGCTACTCCAAGCCGATGCGGGTGCTAAGAACTCTCAAGAACCTATTGTGCGGGATTCACAGGGTAATCCTTGGCTACGGGTAAAGATAGCCAACAATCAAGGAAAAACTCAAGGAACTTGTTTTGTCAGAGCCAATCGACAGTTTATTGAACCAAATTCTTTAGAATAAAAGTTATTAGCAGGTGGATTTATTACTTACTAATAACTTCCAATAAATCTGCTAGTTAGACCAGTAATCTAACAATTTGTAATTCGTTGTGAAGATATAGATAGCAATATCTGGGAATTTGAATTATTAAATCTCAAATCTACAATTTCAACACGAATTACAAATTAGCTTATTTCCGGTTGTTCAAAATATGGATAACAGTACCCGCAGCTGCACCATCGACAGCATTACCAAGAGGATCGCTGCAACGTCCACCAGTAATTGCACCAGCTACAGTACCCGCAACTGCACCAACTCCAGCATCTTGAGCTAAGTTACGATCGCTTTGGTTGCGTCTATTATTATTAGCCGCATTGACAGCCGCACCAGCGGCCGCACCTTTAACCGCATTGTTGACTAAGGAACCACATCCTCTAACAGCACCAGAAGCCGCACCAGCAGCAGCGCCAGTACCTAAATCTCTGAGAAATCCATTAGCAGCAGCTGGTTGAGTCGGAACGAGACTAGTTAAACTTGCAGCCATGAGGCTGGGTAAAAGTGTAAGTTGGAAAATTTTATGCATGGTAGTACCTGATTAAGCAATTAAACGTTTATCAGTTGCAGCAGCAAGTGAGAACATTATCATAATTACACTAACAAAATATTCAATGCATCTACTGAAAGTCAGAATTTAGAATGTAATTTCTGTAACTATTGGGCTGATTTAGTGGACAGTAATGGAATTGGCATATTGACAGGAAACATTAAATATGAAATGAGTATTTCCTGATATTTAAAACGCTTGAATCCACTCTTTGATAAAATATTCAGTCCAGATGCCATTTTTCCAGTAGGGGTCATTTTCCACCAACTGGCGTACAGTGGCTTCGTCTTCAGATTCGTAAATTCCAAAAACTTTTGTACTATCCTTGGTGGGGCCAAGGGTGATGAGTACACCCGATTCTTTCTGTTTCGCTAATCCGTCTAAATGGTCTTGACGATAAGGAGCGCGTTTTTCGAGAACGTTTTCACAGTAAGTTCCCCACATGATGTATTTCGCCATGATTACTTGTTTATCCTATTGATATTTGCCCAGAGTTTAGTATATCCCGTGATTAAACCAGATTTGTAAGCGATATAATTAAACATAAAACCTTGACGATATAGATCCCCGACTTCTTCGAGAAGTCGGGGATCTGGGTATTACGTTTTTTAAGTTTGAGCTACTTATTAACTAACTTCTCAGGTTAACGCCAAATTTCTCCACTAAAGCCTCACGGACTTTATTGTGAACAGGTTCCACTTCCGCTTCAGTGAGAGTGCGATCGCTTGACCGATAAATTAAGCGAAATGCTAAACTACGTTGTCCATCGGGTACGTTTTCACCACGATATTCATCAAACAATTCCACAGATTCCAGCAGTCCCTTCCCAGCTTTATTAATTGATTTTTCAATTTCCGCCACCGAAACCTTCACCGGCGCGAAAAAGGCAATATCGCGATCGCTCGCTGGATAGGTAGAATAAGCATGAAACGTGGGAACCAGAATTTCATCTTGATCAAGAGCATCCAACAGTATATTTACATCAAGCTGGAACACATACACAGAATCGGGTAAACCTTTATCTTGTCGCAGTTGGGGATGAACTTGTCCAAAAATACCAAGTCTGTTTCCACCCACCCATAAAGAAGCAGTGCGTCCTGGATGTAAACGCTCATCGCGACAATCGGGTTGATATTCTACCTTTAAATTAAGTTGCTGGAAGACGCTTTCTAAAATACCTTTAGCATCAAACCAGGTCATCGGGTTTTCACTGCTACCTTTTGACCATTTGCCAAGAGAGCGATCGCCTCCCATAATACCAGCGATCGCATCAGTTTCCTGCAAACCGTCTTCTTCCTGCCAGAAAATCCGCCCCAGGTCAAAACCATTCAAAGAACCATTTCCCTGCTCCAAATTGTATTGAAAAGCATCAATCAAGCCGGAAATCAAATCAGTTCGCAACGCCGAATATTCCCCAAAAAGCGGATTACTCAAAACTATCTCTCTATTATTCCCAGGTTTCACCAAAGAATAATGGATAACTTCCGTTAAACCTTCCGCCCTGAGAAAAGCCCGGATCTTGCGGACTAACTCTTGATCTAAAGGTAAATAACCAGCCTCAGACTTCTCTGGTAAAGTATCACAAAAATGATCATAGCCATAGAGACGGGCTAACTCTTCAATCAAATCAATTTCTCGTTCTAAATCGCGGTAACGATAGGGCGGAACTGTCACCGTCCAAGTCCGTTCACCGGAAGAAGTCAATTGACATCCCAACGCCGAGAGAATCCGCTCAACATCAGCTTCAGTGATTTCTCCTGTCTCCTCGCCCAAATCCACTGGTCCCAGAACTTCATTAACTCTGTCTAGACGCAGAGCAATAGAACGACTCCAAGTAGATTGGTCTGGGCGAGTGTCAGCAATTTCTTGTTGCACAATTACGCCCTCAGCCAGTTCACTCAATAGTGATAAAGCCCGGTTACAAGCGATTTCCAATTCCGCCCGGTTTACTCCCCGTTCGTATCTCCCAGAAGCCTCACTTCTTAACCCCACACTCCGCGAAGAACGACGAATAGCCACAGAATCAAACAATGCTGCTTCTAAAACTAAGCTTTGAGTACCGCTATGAACTTCTGTTTCTTCTCCACCCATCACACCCGCCAGTGCAACAGGTTTATTATTAGCAGTAATTAACAAATTTTGGGTTGACAAATTGCGCGTTTGTCCATCCAGAGTTTTCAAAGATTCCCCTGAACCAGCGAAGCGAACACCAATCGTTAAACCTTCACCACCAGCAACAGAGTGTAAACGGTCTTTGTCAAAAGCGTGTAGTGGTTGTCCCCATTCCCACAAAACATAGTTAGTAATATCCACCACATTATTGATCGGTCGCACCCCAGCCGCCCGTAAACGCTGTTGCAACCAATCAGGAGAAGGGGCAATTTTCACCTGTTCAATGACTGTACCAATGTAAGCAGGACAAGCTTGCTGGTCAGCAATTTTTAATGCTAGATTACTTTTGCTTGCACCTAGTGGCAGAGATACTTTACCAAATTCAGGAATACTTAATTTACCACCAGTCAAAGCTGCAACTTCCCGCGCTATCCCGACCATACATAGAGCATCAGCCCGGTTGGCGGTTGCAGTCACATCTAAAATTACGTCATTTAAACCTAATAAGGGACGCACATCACTACCCAGAGGCAGATTTTTCTGGGGAAAAATATGAATCCCATCTACATCAGTAGGTAAACCGAGTTCCTTTAAAGAACAAATCATCCCTTGAGATGGGACACCGCGCAGCTTTGCCGGTTTAATTTTTAAATCAATATTCGGTAAATACGTGCCTGTCGTTGCCACTGGTACATAAATATCAGCCTTGACATTGGATGCACCACAGACAATATTTAAAGTCTCAGATGCACCGATATCCACTTGACAAACACTTAATTTATCAGCATTGGGGTGGGGTTGACGCTCAAGCACTTTCCCCACAACAACACCATTAGCCCAAGTGTTGCGGTCTTCAATCTCTTCTACTTCAAACCCAGCCATTGTCAGGGTTTCCGCCAATTCTTCCGGACTAAGTTTAATTTCTACCAGTTCCCGCAGCCAATTTAGAGAAATACGCATGGAGTGTGATTGCTTGTTGAAATATTGCCGAGTGCTGTAGAGAGCGAATTAAGCTCGTCTTGACAAAAGCGGGAGAAGACTAATATCTAGTCTGTCACCCCTAGCCTCTTTTGCATCTTGAATCATCCTACCGAAAATTTGGGGTGAGATCCTCGCCCGTTATTAACCCTTCTGGGGCCACTTTATTGTACAAATCACTTTATTATTAAGTGTAGGTGTCTCAGAATACTAGCCCTGTATAGGTAAAACTTCGCCCAATATACAGCAGTTTCCATTTCAATAGAGTACAGATTTATCTGTGGTTGATTATTTCTTGGTGTATCTCATCAATCTGCGATACGCTGTATAAACAAATACTATTATTAAACTATTGACACTATTTTAATTACAATGACGGAAATTACAGCTAACTATGATGAAACCTGGAAAGAAGTAATAGGAGATTACTTTGATTCATTTCTCGACTTCTTTTACCCAGAAATCTATCAACAAATAGATTGGAATAAAAACCCCATTTCTCTAGATAAAGAATTAGAACAGATTACCGCATCTGCGGACAGCAAAACACGCCATGCTGATAAATTATTTCAAGTGTGGTTATTAGATAATCAAGAAGTTTGGATATTAATTCATGTAGAAGTACAAAGTCAATATGATAAAGAATTTTCCCAAAGAATGTTTATCTATAACTATCGAGCTTTTGATTTATATCAAAAACCAGTTATTAGTTTAGCCATACTAGGAGATGAAACTAACAGTTGGCGACCTAATTTTTATCAGTATGGCTTAGGAAGTAGTCAATTAATCTTTAACTTTTCTAGTGTTAAGCTTCTCGATTATCAATGGGAAGAGTTAGAGCAAAGTAATAATATTTTTGCTATAGTGGTAATGGCACATTTAAAAACTAAAGCCACTAACAGCAATTTGTCAGCTAGGGAACAGTGGAAATGGAACTTAGCTAGATTACTTTATGAAAGAGGTTATAACCGTAAAGAAATTGTTGATTTGTATAAAGTCATTGATTTAATGATGGCTTTATCTCAAGACCTGCAATTAAGTTTTGAGGAAAAATTAGCTAATTATCAAGAGGAACGAAAAATGCCATTGTTAACTAACATCGAACAACGCGCGATAGAAAAAACCACAAAACAAACTCTGAAACAAAATATTTCTGATTTACTGGTTAGTCGCTTTGGTAATTTACCCGAAAATCTGACCGAAAATATTGGAAGAATTCAGGATATAAATATTTTGAAACAACTTCTAATATCAACAATTGGCGTTAATTCTTTAGAAGAATTTGCACAGCTTGTTAACTCTAATTTACCAGAAGCAGATTAATAGATGTAGGTTGGGTTAAGCGACAGCGCAACCCAACAATTGATAATATACTTTACGAAAGAGGTTATAACCGTAAAGAAATTATTGATTTGTATAAGGTCATTTATTTAATAATGGCTTTATCTCAAGACCTGCAATTAAGTTTTGAAAAAAAATAGCTACCTATCAGGAGGAACGAAAAATGCCACTTTTAACTAACATCGAACAACGGACTATTAAAAAGACTCGGAAACAAAATATTGTCACACTTGTACAAGTGCGTTTTGGTAATATTCCCGAAAATCTGGTTGCAAGCATGAATCAAATTGATGATGTATCTTTTTTAGAACAACTTCTTTTATCAACAATTAATGTTAGTTCTGTAGAAGAATTTGCACAGCTTGTTAACTCTCATTTATTAGAATCAAATTAATATAGGAATCCGGTTTGATCTATAAAAAAATTAAGTATTGTAGGGTGCGTTAGGATGAAGTCCGTAACGCACCATTATTAAGGTTTTGGTGCGTTACGCTACCGCTAACACACCCTACGTGTCTGTTCAAAAATCAAATAGTAGTCCTATATGTGACTTAGTTTTTATTTAGCCATAAAACTTCACAGATGGGGTAGATGTTGAATATCAACAAGATAGAGAAACTCAAAACAAAAAAGTCAAAATCAATGATTTTGAAAAAATTGATAATATCGCCCATGATTTGGTGAAAGTCATTCTTCTAATTTAACCATTGATTAGACAGTTAAGGAAAATTTGCGGGCTAAATTACTTATCGGAAAATTATATTTAAAATGCGAACAATTGCCGAAATCAACGAAAAAATCAGCCGCAAACGTGCAGTAGTATTGACAATTGAAGAATTAAAAGCACGAGTTGCTGAAGTCGGCGTGAGCAAAGTTGCTAAAGAAGTTGATGTCATTACCACTGGCACATTTGAGCCGATGGAATCCAGTGGTGCAATTATTAATCTCGGACATACCGACCCGCCAATCAAAATTCGGCGCTGCTGGATAGATGGTGTCCCAGCATACTCAGGTTTTGGAGCAGTGGATTTATACTTGGGTGCGAGTTGTTCTGTAGATGTCATCGATGGCGAAGAAATCCGTGAACATGGTGGTGGTCATGTGATTGAAAATTTGATTGCCGGGAAACCTGTACATATAAAAGCTCAAGGACAGGTAACCGATTGTTACCCACGGGCGACTTTTGAAACTACTGTTACCCGCGACACAATCAATCAGTTTTATTTATTCAATCCGCGTAATCTGTATCAAAATTTTATTGTAGGTGTGAACGGAGGCGATCGCTCACTATTTACCTATCTAGGCCCTTTACAACCTAGTTTAGGAAACGCCGTTTACTCTAACCCTGGCGCAATTTCCCCCTTACTTAACGACCCTGATTTGCAACTCGTTGGTATTGGCACACGAATATTTCTAGGTGGCGGTATCGGCTACGTTGCGTGGGAAGGTACTCAACATTTCCCCTTACAAAAGCGTTTGCCCAATCGTACACCCATTGGTCCCTCTGCGACTTTAGCCTTAATCGGTGATGCCAAACAAATGGATGCGCGTTGGGTGCGTGGTTGTTACTTTAAAAGCTATGGTCCCTCGTTAATGTTGGGGGTAGGTGTCCCACTCCCGGTATTAAACGAAGAAGTAGTTAAACGCTGTAGTGTCCAAGATAAAGATTTAGTCGCGCCAATCGTGGATTTTTCGATTCCTCGGCGCGTTCGTCCTACCTTTGGATTGGTGAGTTACGCCCAACTCAAATCTGGGCGCATCACCATTGAGGGTAAAACTGTGAGGGTTGCTCCCCTAGCCAGTATGTTTTTTTCTCGGCAAATCGCCACAGAATTAAAACAATGGATTTCCGCAGGTACTTTTACCCTCACAGAACCTGTGGCTCCCATTCCGATGGACAGGTCATTTTTACCCCAAGACCGTTGGACAGATTTTTAGAACTAGAACTAGGGATTGGGGACTGGGGACTGGGGATTGGGTACTGGGTAATGGAATTGAGAAGTTTCTTCCCCCGGCTCCCTGCTCCCTGCTCCCCTGCCTCTTTACCTACTCCTGAGTTGGTTTTGGCCGTTTAATGGGCTTAGGCGCAGGTGCTTTCGGTATAGGTTTGGATACCGCCGATGGTTCGCCGGCTGTTTTCTTGATTGGTTTCGGGGTTTCCCCACTGCGTCTAGCGGGAAATGGTTTTCTCCCAGCGCCACCGCCACCACCACCACGAAAGCCGCCTTTGAAGGGTGGTTTGCGTTTTTTGGGCAGATCAGCGATCGCTTCCGCTTTTTCTAAAACTAATACGTCAGCTTCCCGCTTGGCTTTAAAGTCCCAGAACTTGCTCACGGCTTTAGTCGTCAGGACACCCCGCAGTTTCAACTTAAAATATTTGGGTTTATCAGTTGATTTGCGCGGCGCTTGCTTAATTTTGACCACTAAACTCTTAGCGTCAAAAGACTGGTAAACTACCTCACCACGCACGGAAAAACTACCATCAGAAAGTTCAGAGGCAGATCCCAATTCACTTCTAGATTCTTCTTGATTTTCGGGGACATCATCATCAGTTGTCTGCAACTTCTGTGATCCCGAATCTTGCTTCTCCTCATCTGTTGGCTGTTGAGCCAGATTTTCTGGCTCCCAAACCCCAACAATTTGGAGGTGTAAGGTGTCATTTTCTTGCCGTGTACGTGGATAAACTACCCACAAATGATCTTTTTCTAAATCAAGGTGATTTTTGACTAAGCTCATAATCCGGCCGAGTAGGACGGCATTAAGTTCTACACCATCTTTGGTGAGCAGTATACCTTGAGTAAATTGTTCACTGCTGGCAAGGTAGCGACCTCGGACTAACCCGATGGCGCGGTACTGCATCGGTTCACTGGGCGGCGGAATCGGTTGAAGGCGATGACCTGGGTTTCCATTTGAGGAAGTTTCCCTGGGCTGAACGGAGGAATTTTCCAGGTGAGATTCCTGGACTACTACTGTATGAACATTAGCAGCTGCCTCTTTATGGGTTTGAGGCTGATGGTTGGTAGAAGACTGGGAAGATTCAGGCAAAGGCATCAGGTCGGAATTCATAAAAACTCCTTGCGGCGGAGATACATCCCATAATGGGATTTTACGAAGGCAATGAAAAAAAGCGTTTGTGCGGTTGATGAAAGATTGGCTGTTGACAAACCTACACCAGAGCGCCCAATACAATGGTAAAGAAGCTACATTTGCATTAATACGCTAATGTAACTGAGAGCCTTTACACTAGTTTCGGAAGCATATCATAAGTACAATTCTGACGGCTCCTCCTAAAGTCATCACTTACTTTGGCAATGTGAATAGTTAATTGTTATAAAATTCACAGGCAATTGGCGGTATTCCGCAAGGTTTTGGAAATTTTTCGCTTTCCGATTTATGTAAATGATCATGTCGTTTGAATTCTGGAGTAAGACAAAACTGTGTCTCAACCGCGCAATCGTTGGATAGTTAGGATCATCTTAGCGCTGGCAGTTACTGCTTTTGTGGGCGTTTCGGTAATTCCGATCATTAGCGCCATTAATAATCCGTCGCCCTTAAACCAAAATGCCGCTAGCACTAGCAGCAGCGGATCTGCCTCTAATCAATTATCAAAGTTGCAAGACGAGGTACGAGGTTATGAATTGGTTTTACAACGGGAACCGGAAAATCAAACTGCGCTGAATGGCTTATTACAAGCGAGGTTACAACTTCTCAGTTTAAAACAGGGTGATATTCAAGGAGTAATTGAGCCTCTAGAAAAACTCGCTAGACTCAATCCCCAACAGTCGGAATATGGAGTGCTATTAGCCCAAGCCAAGCAGCAAATGGGCGATTTGGAAGGATCAGCTCAAGCTTACCGCTCAATTTTAGACACTCAACCTGGGGATTTAAAGGCTTTGCAGGGCATGGTAGCTTTGTTGCTAGATCAGGAACGTCCCGAAGCCGCCATTGGTTTACTTGAAGAGACTCTCTCTAATGCAGATCAGGGCAATAAAATTCAGCCTGGAAGTGTGGATGCGGTGGCTGTACAGGTGCTATTAGGTACTGTTCATGCTTCTCAGAAGCGCTATCCTCAAGCTACCTCTGTCTATGATCAAGCAATTAAGAAAGATCCTCAAGATTTTCGTCCCGTTTTAGCAAAAGCAATGCTTTTTAGAGAACAGGGTAAAGTCGAAGAAGCCAAACCTTTATTTGATAGCGCCGTGGCTTTAGCACCTGCTCAATACAAAGACGAAATCAACAGGGCGGCTGCTTCTCCGAGTCCTGCGCCTCCGTCTGCTGAATCGCCTTCAACTCCTGCTGAAGAATAAGGGGGAGTAGGGAGTAGGGAAGGAAGAGGCAGGGGAGCAGGGAGCAGGGAGCAGGGGGAAAGAAACTTCTCAATCCCAATACCTAGTCCCCATTCCCTATTGCCTCAGACTCCTTCTACAGCAGCAACTATCCCAAAGATGAGAAATAGACAGCCTCCGGCAAAGGTGAGTTGACGTTCTGATATGCGTCCGGCAATAAGTTTACCTCCAATGACCGCGATCGCTGTACAAATGGCGTGTCCTAAAACTGCACCCGCAGCGACTCCCACGGTGTTATAGCTTGCAGCTAGGGCAATGGTGGCAATTTGTGTGCGATCGCCCCATTCTGCTACAAATGTCAGTGTAAAGGCTTCTATTAAAATTGCTAAGGGAGTTTTTACCTTTGTTTGTAACTCTGCTTTTTCTACTGCTTCTTTAGCCTCGTTTACTTCTGTCTCACAGCTAGAACCAGACATTTTACTAGCTGCATATAACAGCTTCATCCCAAAGGCAAAAAATAAAACTATTTCGGCGTACTTCACATAAGTTTGTGGCAATAAAGATACAATCTGTCCGAATAGTACTGATAGAATTGTCATCGCAGCTAAGGCGGCTGTCACACCGATGAAGACTAGCTTTCGCGAGTGTTTCATCGCTAAAATTACAGCTATAAAGAATGTTTTATCCCCTAGCTCGGAAATTGTAATTAATAATAAACCTGCGGTAAATGCTGTTAACACTCTCTCAAACTCCTGAAGGATTTTTTACCTGTGTGGAGCTTCAATGAGAGTGGTCAGACTTCACTGAGAGCTTCACACAATTTTCTTGTGTAAACTCAGTGAAAGTCTCGCTACCAAATATTTTTTATTTGTCATCTGAACCAGGCTCATCGCCAGTATGTTGATTCAGATGTACTGGCTTGCAAATTAAAACTTACGTACCAGCAGCTACTCCCCTTCGATTTGATATTAATTATACATCTATCTTTAGTAAGAGTCAAGCAAAATTTATTGTTGCTTAACTCCACTTTGATTAAGTAGTCATTGGTCATTCTTAGTCCATTGTCGGCGAAAAAATTTGTGGATTGTGGACTAATTCAAACCATGCTCTAAAAAGACATGATATTTCAAAAGCTCATGACTCCGTGAAGCGGTTTGATTTGACAACAAGGATGAGACTACTATTCAGCGCTGCTAGTAATTGTTTCTGGCATAGCGGAAGAATGATGTTCTGCTATTAGCCATTTATTACCGACTCGATTATAGACAAAGGTGTATCTTGCTGGAACTTCCTGAATTTGATCATTATTTACGACTGTAAATGTATATGTCCCTGAATCAATAGCGACACCGCAATAAAGGCGAATACTGCGGTAATTAATTTTGCCTACAGGTTTCTGTTGCAAGAATTTTACAAAGTAGTCCTGAATTTCTTCATGATTTCGTCGCACTTGGTTGGAAACTGTGGGCAACAAAATAGCATTTCTGGCATAATTCTGAGTCACTAAATTTGGATCTCCAGTCTGTAAAGACCTGTTCCATCGGTCGAAAAGTCCGGCGATTTCTGGTCTAGTGACTTTGGGGCAGTTAGTTTGTGCTTGCACAGGAGTTGGTGGCACAATACTTGCAAAAGCAAGTGCTGCACTAAAAAATGATAATAGGGCAGACCGAGTAATTGTCATTTTCATAACTTTCTGATGTTGAGGCGACAGTGAACTGTGAACACTTTCACTAAACTGTGCAAGGGGGTAAGATTAGAAAAATTTTATAGCGAATCAAACTAGAAGTTTGATTGAATTACTATAGGACTCATATTTGATTTATGAACAGACACGTAGGGTATGTTAGCAGGGAGAGTACGGCACCAAAACCTTAATAATGGTGCGTTACAGACTTCATCCTAACGCACCCTACAATACTTAATTTTTTCATAAATCAAACCGGATTCCTATATTTAAAAAATTTTCCCATACAAAGCTAAATTAGGGAATAACCAAGCATCAATATCAAATATGCCTGTGACAGAACTGTTATAAAGACTAAGTATGACAAATTTATACATTTTTATAGATATTGAAGATGTGAGAATAATTATTTATTATTGTATTTTTTTACTTTAACTGGGGTAGTTTTAGATGAAAAATCAATATCCAAAATTTTATTGAGTGATGGGTATTCTTGTTTTTATGTACATTAAAATACCCATCCGATATAGAGGAAAACTACAAAATGAATAATTTAATTTGAGAAAATTCCTAATACTTTCGCTCTTTTGGTTCAAACATATTAATTACCACTGGGCGATATTGAATATCAATACCTGCTGGTGAATAATAAGCCATTGTGTGTTGCAAAAAATTAGTATCGTCTCGCTGGGGATAATCTTCGCGGAAGTGTGCGCCGCGACTTTCTTGGCGATTCAGGGCTGAGGCGAGAATTGTTTGTCCTACCACCATCAAACTTCGTAATTCTAAGGCTTCTACAAGTTCTGTATTCCAGCAGCTACCTTTATCATCTAAATAAATTTGCGGATATTGCTGTTGCAATTCTGTTATTTTTTGCCAACCTTCACGCATTACGTCTTCAGTTCGGAAAACAGCACAGCATTCAGTCATACAATCTTGGAAGGCTTGACGCACTTGATTAATCCGATATTTCCCTGGCTGTTCTATTAAGGCTTGGATTTGTTGCTGGGCTTCTTGGATGTAGTGTTCTTCGTTCACAGCAGGTAACTTCCGATTCTGCACATATTGAGCGATCGCCGCTCCGGTACGCCTACCATAAACTATACATTCCAGCAGCGAATTACTACCAAGACGATTAGCACCATGTACAGATACACAAGCTGTTTCACCAGCAGCAAAAAAGCCTTCAACTAAGTTATCTCCACTGCTGCGAACTCGTCCATCGGTGTTCACTGGGATACCACCCATACAATAGTGATTTGTGGGGCGAATTGGCATCGGCTGAGTTACCGCGTCAACACCGACTAAGCGGTGGGCTTCTTCCCAACAGAAGGGAACACGACTCATAATTTTTTCTTTGCCCATGTGTCGCAAGTCAAGATAGACAAAGGGGCCGCCTGCACTTCCGTCGGGATGAACTCCACGCCCGGCGCGAATTTCGTAAGATATCGCCCGTGAGGTAATATCACGAGGAGCTAATTCCATGCGACTGGGTGCATAGTTTTTCATGAAGCGATCGCCATCACTATTAATTAAATACGCGCCTTCGCCCCTGACAGCTTCCGAAATCAGCACACCTACCGGATACAAACCAGTGGGATGAAACTGCACAAATTCCATATCTTCTAGGGGTAAACCTGCGATCGCCGTCATCGCCAAACCGTCGCCCGTAGAAGCGTAATCATTAGAAGTCGTATTATAAACGCGACCATAGCCACCTGTAGCAAACATGACCGCCTTCGCCCGCAGCACCTCTATATGCCCATCTAACAGGTGAAACATCACCACACCCTTGGCCTCACCTGATTCTAAAATCAAGCGCATTACATACCATTCTTCATAGATATGCACACCATAACGCCGCAGGTTGTTAACCAACTCATGTAGAATCGCGTGACCAGTTTTATCCGCAGCGTAGCAAGTGCGATCGTGAGAATGTCCACCAAAAGCGCGTTGGGCAATGCGACCATCAGGTAAACGCGAGAATAAAACACCCATGTGTTCCAGATCAATTACCACATCTGGGGCTTCCTGGGCGAGAATTGCCACTGCGTCTTGGTCTGCTAAATAGTCAGAACCCTTGACAGTATCAAAAGCGTGTGCTTCCCAACTATCTTCAGAATCAACATTTTTCAAAGAAGCCGCCATCCCACCTTGAGCGGCTACCGAGTGGGAACGGATGGGATGAGTTTTAGCCACCACAGCCACATTTAAACTAGGATCAGTGCGCGCAATTTCCACAGCAGCGCGACATCCCGCCAATCCCCCTCCGACAATAAGCACATCATGTTCCAACATCACTAACCCCCGACTGCATAAAGCTGCTGTTCTATTGTAGAGACCAGATTTATCAGACGGTGAGTTATCTGCAACTCTCAAGAAAAATCCCTAGAGTTGCAGGCGATCACATTTTAGAGTCAGACAGCGATAGGATGCGTTATGGTATTCCACCTAACGCACCGTAGTGATTTTAATTGGAGTTCCTCAGCTAGTTGCTTGTACTGGTTGTTGCTGGGAAATATTACCGGGTATGGGTTCAGTCTTCATTCCTGGAGATATCGCTGTGACCTCAATATGATTGAATAACGTAGTCACGAATGCAAACAGCAAAAATGGCAGCGATAACAGAACTACAAGACCCACCGTTACTAAAGCATATACAGGCCGTTTAGCACCCATTAACGCCAAAGCAGATGCCAAACTAATAGTGATTGTGATTAACCAAATAATGATCTGACCGTAGATGTCACCAAAGGTCAGGGTACAAACAAACTGGTATTTTTGAGTATTACTCTTGTTCATCATATTTTATATTTGCTTCAAATCTCTCCTATAGGTTCTACGTTAAAGCTATGTTTGGCTTGCAGTCAATTTCTCAATATTTTGGCAAATTTTGTAATTTAACTTCATAGGTTTTTTGCGACAAATCTTGTCACTACTTCGAGATCATCCGTCCAGGTAATTTTTATGTGCTTAATACTACTTGCGCTTTAGCTGAGATTATGGTAAGAATTGCGGAAACTAGCAGGATGAGATTAGTTTGTACTTATCAAAGGATATTGTGCAGTTGATTAAATAATATCCATTAGGACTTTTGTAGCAAAAGCAACATTTTTTTTGATACCAAGGCTCTAATATCATTCAGAGTTAAGCAATAACTAGAAATAAAGCCTAGCTGGAGTCAATGTTACACCCTGCTTTAGCTGGCAAAATTACAAATCAAACTACTAGGCAATTTCTTAACTATGAATTGAAATCAAATATAGGGGATCACTACTTTGAAAATCAGCAATTAATAAGTATAAGTTAATGGAAGGCCATTTTTATATTTTCTTTGTTATTTTGTATTTAACGGGACAGTTATTCGTTATCTAGTGAGCTTAAATGTAAATTAAGTGAACTATTTACCAGCAAGTTCTATGCAAATTACTCACTTTGTGCTTTTGCTCGTTATATTCATCAGCACAAGAAAAATTACCGACATAGATTGCATGGTAAAGCTCGAAATTGGCAAATAGTTTATCAATACAAGGAAGACCTTGCTCAGAACTATGCTTAAAACAAATAATCAACATATTATCCTACCTGCTTTTATCAACTCCGCAGAAGTAGAAGCCACGCATCAAGCAGGTAGCCAAAATAAATTTACTCGCCCTAAATTCGATTTACTGCAACCATTGCGTAAAAGACTAGACAACCTGCAAATTCACAATCGTGATTTTGCTCACTTTATTGCTAAATTGATTCCTTCACAGTGTCCTTTCGAGCGCGATGTGATGCTGTTTGGTCGCAAAATAGCCCACATTCCCCCAATGTGTAAGCTTAATCCCCTGTATGATGAATTTGTCGGCTTGCGCTTTCGGGCATTGTGTTATTTAGTAGATAAGTGTGGAGAAGACATCCAGACCTACTGCTAAATCCCAACCGAGAAAACATAGCATGGAAATTAAAATTGAGCATCAACCGAGTGAAGAACATCTTAAAGAGTTAGGTGTTTTAAAATGGGCAATTTGGCAGAAAGAAATATCCAAATTTCCCTGGACTTATGATACTCAAGAGACTTGTTATTTTTTGTTAGGTGATGTCGTTGTTACGCCTGATGGTGGACAACCAGTGCAGATGGGTAAAGGTGATTTAGTGACTTTTCCTGCTGGGATGTCCTGTACATGGGAAATTACAAGCGACGTAAAAAAACATTATTGCTTTGATTAGTCAAGTGTCAAGCATCAAGAATTAATTTCCTAGTCTTTTGGTGGCTTTGATTCTCCAGAACGCAAACATCTCGTAGGGTGGGTTAGCGACAGCGTAACCCACCTTGAATTATTGACAGTGCTAACTTTAAAGAGCTTGTTTTCCGGTATTAGGTTAAAATCCGAATATTGAAAAATTTAAGTATAAAAAATCGATAATGGCAAATGAGCAGCATTTAGCAATACTGAAACAGGGTGTAGAAGTTTGGAATGAGTGGAAGCGGAAAAATACAAATGTAAAAGCTGATCTCAGTAATGCGAACCTGAGTGAAGCTGACTTGTTTGAGTTTGACCTGAGTGGGGCTAACCTGAGTGGGGCTAACCTGATGTGGGCTAACCTGAGTGGGGCTAACCTGAATAGGGCTAACCTGAATAGGGCTTACCTGATTGAGGCTAAACTGATTGTGGCGAACCTGAGTAGTGCTGACCTGAGTATTGCTGACCTGAGTGGGGCGAACTTGAATGGGGCGAACCTGAATGGGGCGAACCTGAGTAGGGCGAACCTGAGTAAGGCTGATCTGATGTGGGCGAACTTGAGTAGTTCCGACCTCAGTAGTTCTGACCTCAGTAGTGCTAACTTGAATGGGGCGAACTTGAGTAGTGCTAACTTGAATGGGGCGAACCTGAGTAGTGCTGACCTCATTAGGGCGAACCTCATTAGGGCGAACCTGAATAGTGCTGACTTGAGTAGTGCTGACCTAAGTAGAGCTAATTTAAGTAGTGCTGACCTGGGTAGGACTATTTTATATGAATCGAAAGTAATAGCTACAAATTTTGACCACGCAACTCTGACAGGTGCTTGTATAAAAGATTGGAGTGTTAACAGTGAAACAAAACTAGATAAAGTAGTTTGTGAATATGTTTATTTATCTGGTGAATATGAAGAAGAAGAAGACATAATTAAACCAAAAAGCCGACGACCGCTAGCAGGTGAATTTTTACCTGGAGAATTTGCTAGTTTATACAAAAAGATTATAGAAAATACAGACTTAACTTTACGCAAAAATTCCAAAAGCGCTAATACTGCCAATAATCAAGGAGTTCAGTTTTATTCAAATCAAAAAACGCATATTTGGGAAAGGCTAACATTTCGCTCAAAAACAGAAATCAAAATTGCTGAAGCACTAGACAGGGCTGAAGTTTTATTTTTACCAAACTGTTTAGCTCGACTCAATACACCCAATGGTAGAGCAAATAAAGAAGCTGATTTCTTAATTTGTTACCACGGTAAATGGGGAATTTTGGAAGTTGATGGGCCGTATCATACCCCAGAACGCAGAGTAGAAGAACAAGAGAGGGAACGCATTTTTAGAAGACACGGTATCAAGGTCGTGGAAAGATTTGATTCCTGTAGGTGTTATGAAAATCCAGATGAGGTAGTCGAGGAATTTTTTAAAATGCTAGAAATTGGATATTCCTAAACTAGATTTTCCCCCAAAATGCAACTACATTTAAGCACTTGGCCAGAAGTTGAAGCCTATTTACAACAATCACGGGGTATTATTCTCCCCATTGGTTCTACTGAACAACATGGCCCCACAGGTTTAATTGGGACTGATGCGATTTGTGCAGAGGCGATCGCACGCGGTGTAGGTGAAGCAACTCAGGCGCTCATTGGCCCTACAATCAATGTGGGCATGGCATTACACCATACCGCTTTTCCTGGCACAATAAGTCTGCGTCCCAGTACTCTGATTCAGGTAGTACGAGATTATATAACTTGTTTAACTAAAGCTGGGTTTTCCAAATTCTACTTTATCAATGGACACGGCGGTAATATTGCCACCCTCAAAGCTGCTTTTTCCGAAACTTACGCTCATTTGGAAGATTTGCAGATTGCCAACGCCCAACAGGTACAATGTCAAGTGGCTAACTGGTTTATGTGCAGTTCTGTATACAAACTCGCTAAAGAATTATATGGCGACCAAGAAGGTTCTCATGCGACTCCCAGTGAAGTAGCCCTCACCCAGTATATTTATCCAGAGTCCATAAAACAAGCGCCCCTCTCGCCAGAAGTTGCCAGCGGACACAAAATTTATAGTGCAAATGACTTTCGAGGACGTTACCCAGATGGACGTATGGGTTCAAATCCGGCTTTAGCAACACCAGAACATGGTCAGCAATTTTATGATTTGGCGGTGAAAGAACTCAGCAATGGGTATTTAGAATTTTTGAACGCACAATAGCACTGCTAACAAAACAGAGACGTGAGAAAAATCGCGTCTCTACTTGAGACATCGCCAAAAATTAAATATACTTTTTTCAAAACCGTAAGAGAAGGGTATTTTCTCTACATTCTTTGTTGGAGATATATAGGAATCCTGTTTGATTTATGAAAAAATTAAGTATTGTAGGGTGCGTTAGGATGAAGTCCGTAACGCACCATTATTAAGGCTTTGGTGCGTTACGCTACCGCTAACACACCCTACGTATCTGTAAGCGCAAAGCGCAGGCTACGCCAACAAAAATCAAATAGTAGTCCTATATTTTGTAATTTTTTTAGCCAGCAAATAAAAATATTTATACTCTTTGTCTCCAGAAGAAACTTCTGTTTCAGGCTAAAAACACCAGTTAGAAAAGAATTTTCATCAGTATAATATTCTTGTGACGCATCCTGCCTTTGTAAAAATATCACCATCCAAGTGATCAGATTACCCAAAAACTACCAAAAATGCTCACCCTGTCCTGCGAATATCCCTTCTTAATAATGAGAGAGAACGATTTACCATTTACCCACGGGGTAAAGCAAGGGTAAGGATGTGATTTTTGGGTTGTCGAGTCCATGTGAATGGGAAATTTATCCGAGGGCAATTTCATTTAAAAATAACGTTTGGGTAGTAGCTGAAAACCTCTGTAAACCTGGTGAATTAGGGTAAATATTACAATATGGCTACAAACAGCAAAAATCGAGAAATACTCATACTGGTGCTAACTCTATTGCTCACTGGTGGAGTTTTAGGATCGGGTTTGTGGTACTTCAAACTATTGCCTGGACTAATACAAAGTCCTATATCTCCGAATCAGAATGCATCGCAACCTTTAAATAATGATCAATCTTCTGGCTCTGAATCTAACCCAGGTCAAAGTTTTGACTTAGGAAGTTTAGATACAAGTTTGCCAAATCCGACAGTTTTAACGATTGATGGTAGTGTAACTATAGTTACTCTAGTCAAGCAGTTTCAAGTTGGCTATAACTTTCTCAATCCTAACTTACCGACAACTTTCGGGATGCCTGACGGTAAACCTAATGGCACTAATGCCGGACTAAAAAACCTGATTGATGGCAAAGTCTTGATGGCCGCTAGTTCACGTCCCCTGAATGGTAGCGAATTGTCAGAGGGAATTGTGGGAGTACCCATCGCGCGAGATGGTTTAGCTGTGGCGGTAGGTATCAATAACCCATACAAAGGGGGATTAACTATAGAACAGTTGCGTTTAATTTTCCTCGGACAAATCACCAACTGGTCAGAGGTGGGTGGACCGAATCTGCCTATAAAAGTGATTAACCGTTCTCGTGAGAGTGGGAGTCATTCATTTTTTCAAGAGGCGATACTTTCTGGTAAACCTTTCGCACCAGATGGCGGTAACTTTACCACGGTGGAGCAAGATGAAACTACGCCCATCTTACGAGCTTTAGGTAATGATGGTATTAGCTACAGTACAGTTACCCAAATTGAAAATCAGAAAACTGTCCGCGTCGTTCCCATTAATGAAATATCGCCGACAGATAAAGCTTTAGTGAAAAATGGTACTTACCCGATTAGTCGAGTTGTTTATTTAGCAGTACCGCGCAAAACTAGCCCAGCTGTTAAGCAATTTGTTGAATTCGCCCTATCTCCTTCAGGACAAAAAGCTGTCGAACGAGCTGGTTTTATTTCTTTGCAGTAGGGAGTGGGGAGTGGGGGAAAGAAGCAAGGGAGCAGGGAGCAGGGAGCAGGGGGGAGATTGAAAAAAATAACATTCTTGCTTGTGTTTCTTGAGAGTTAACGACCTTTCCTCTTTTCACTGCTCCTCTACCTTATTTTCCCACTCCTTTGGAATTAATTAACTTTTGGCGATTCCTTCTTGACGGGCGGCTTGTTGGACAGCAGCAGCAACAGCAGGCGCAACACGTTGATCAAAGACTGATGGAATGATGTGTTCCCGGTTTAAGTCTGAAGGTTTCACTAAGGATGCGATCGCACTGGCTGCTTCTAAATACATGGTGGTGGTAATTGTCTGGGCGCGACAATCTAAAGCCCCACGAAATACTCCGGGAAAAGCCAACACGTTATTTATTTGATTTGGGTAGTCACTCCGACCTGTGGCCATGACAGCGACAATTTTACTGACTAATTCGGGCTGAATTTCGGGAATGGGATTAGCCATAGCAAAAACAATCGGGTCTTTGGCCATTGCTTGCACCATTTCCACTGTCAAAACTCCTGGTGCGCTCACGCCAATAAACACGTCTGCACCTTGCATTGCACCCCCTAGAGTCCCCTGGGCTTTAACGGCAAATTCCTGCTTTTCTGGGGTCAAATCAGTCCGACTGGTAGAGATAATTCCTTTGGAGTCGCACATCCAGATTTTTTCGGCTCCAGCTTTGCGAAGTAACCGAGCGATCGCCACTCCAGCCGCACCAGCACCGTTAATCACAATGCGGATTTCTGCCATTGACTTATTGACAAGTTTTAAGGCGTTAAACAACGCTGCTAAGGTAACAATGGCTGTACCGTGTTGGTCATCATGAAAAACTGGAATATTTAGTTCAGCTCGTAATCTCTTTTCGATTTCAAAGCAACGAGGCGCAGCAATATCTTCTAAGTTGACACCACCAAAAACCGGAGCGAGATTTTTAACTGTCCGCACAATTTCATCTGTATCTTGGGTGTCAAGACAGATGGGAAAAGCATCCAGCCCGGCAAATTCTTTGAATAGCATCGCTTTACCTTCCATGACTGGTAAAGCCGCCGACGCGCCGAGATTTCCCAAACCTAAAACGGCGCTACCATCGGTAACAATGGCGACAGTATTTTTTTTGATGGTCAGGTTGTAAACTTCCTCTGGGTCTTGAGCGATCGCCGTACAAATTCGACCAACGCCTGGGGTATAGGCCATTGCTAAATCAGAAACACTCTTCAGGGGAATGCGGCTGACAATGCTAATTTTGCCACCACGATGCAAATTAAAGGTGCGATCGTAAACACTGAGTAACTTAATATCTGGCAATGCTTTCACTGCTTGCACAATAGTCTCAGCGTGTTCGGTGCTAGCTGCATCTACAGTAATATCACGGGTAGACTGATGACGGGTTTGCTCAATTAAATCAATTTGTCCGAGATTTCCGCCACAGGTGGCGATCGCCTGGGTAATTGATGCTAACATCCCCACACGGTTGGGAATTTGCAACCGCAGGGTCACACTAAAACTAGAATTAGGAGTCAGCTTTGTCATTGTGATTTTTGATTTTAAGTTTTAGATTTTATATCAAATCCTTCAGGTATTACGCCCCCGCCCACAATCACCCATGTATTTTTCGCAGATATTTCGTAAAATGCGGTCAGGTGATTAGCGTCTGCTACCAACACCACTTAATATACCTGCACCAATGGAAAACAGAATGATTGCCCAGATCACGTATGTGGGAATTCCCTTGAGTACACCAATTCCCAGCAGGAGATAAATTAAAGCTGTCAGTAATAAAGCAAGACCAATAGAAACACCAAAAATGTACAACAATCTTCTAATTGCGGGGTTAGGGCGTTGGTTCACAAATACCATTCCTTCATGATGATTGTAAGTAATTCCAGAATCACGCCACTCATTCTTACATATTGAGATGGGTTGAGAGTTAATCTCTGATCGCAAATTGCCAAAGGTAGTATTGTTCGAGATTCCTATAACAGCCTTGTAATCAAGACTTTTGATCACAAATTCCAAATTGCTATGAGTGTTAGCACCAGTAATTTAGCTATAAAACTTGACATAGTAATGTTTCTGACTATCTATGTAGACAATAAATATGATACATCTTTAAATTCAAACACCAATACTTAGGTATAAAAGTTATCCAAATTTAAACTACAACATTTCCAAATAGCTCAATAGGTCTGCCATTTCTTGAACGCTTGGTTGAAATTTTGGCATGGGCGGTGTTTCGCCACTAATCACTTGGTGAATCAGCTTATATTGTGACTTGCGCTTGGATACGCCTTGTAAGCTAGGGCCAACTAGCCCATCGGCTTCCAGTCCATGACAACCAGCGCAGTTAATTTGAAAGATCGCGTGTCCTTGAACTGAGTCTCCTTTGAGGGAAAAGACATTCTTCACATAAGGATCAGCAGCTCTAACCATTTGAACACCAAAAATGCCCAAAGGGGCTGCTAGCAGTATCACCAGAGCCAATAAGGCGATCCACTGTATCCGAGTTTCTGGTTTGGTAATTTGGTTATCCAAAAGGTTTGCCGTAGAAGTGGAGTGTACTAAAAGTTTTTCATGTTCCTACACATAGCTTAAAAGTTCTTGATGGTGTCTGCAAGCACAAATGATAATTTTTTTATAATCATTTTTCCTCTAAAAACATTGTATGACTAGGGATTCATCCCTTATTTGGTAGAATTAAAACCAGAAACGAATATTCAACATTTGCCAACAGGAGATTTAAAGTGGTTGAACCCCTGCTTTCAGGTATTGTCCTTGGTCTGATTTTTGTTACCCTTTCTGGGCTATTCTTCGCCGCCTATCAGCAATACAAGCGCCCCAACGAATTGGGGGGTTAAGATTTCTGAGTAGAGATGCGATTAATCGCGTCTCTACAAGACAGTTTTCGTTTAAACGTCAAATACGAACAACTGATCGCTTAACGCTTCCGGGTGGTGGGGCTGACACAAATCTGCAAACCACTAGCGATCGCAATGCTCCAAACTCACAAATCCGTCATCGTATTGACGTTGTGTTGGTAATCTTCCCGAAAAACCAGCGTACCAAATTTCATAATCACCTTCTTCGGCTGGATGAATGATTGCTTTAATTTTCATACCTGTAGAGCGAGATGTTGAAAATGTACTAAATCAATTCAGCATCGCTTCATATTCGTCATGTGAACCAATCCAGAACCAGTAATAATCGTTACCTTTTTTTAAGGACAACGCTCGATAACCACCAGTAACACGCGCAGACCAGAGATTGTTGCCTACTTTTTTAAAATGTAGAGAGGGATGCAAGGAATTTTCTTGCCAAAGTTGATAGGCTTTTTGAGTTTTTTCCTTTATTTCTGGAGATAACTTTAGATAAGCTTGCCAAAAATCAGCAGTTGCGAAGGACTTCATCTAAATCTCTCACTTTATTGGCTGCAACGTCTGCTTCTGCTTTGGCGATTAGATGATTCAGTTTTCCTGATGCGAGATCAGTTTCAATTTGTTGATCCCACACCTCATCCAGATAATTTAGAAGCCATGCCGCAAGTTGGCGAATGTCATTTTCTGGTAATTTTTGGATAGCTGCTTCAATTTCTGGCAAATTAGTCATAAAAACCGGAAGAAGTACTTATATAAGTAGACTGCAACGACACTGGGAGATTTTTTAGCAATCAGATATTACGAAGCTTGAATTGTTTCTATCTGCTGCTCTTGAAACTGAGCGAGATGAGGATATTGCTTCTGAAAGGGACACTCTACAATCCAATAACCATCTTCATCCTTGTATAAAATTACTTGCCTTATATACTGACTCATAGTCATAAACAATATAATTGTTTTTCATTATTATCCCTCTTCTGTCACTCCCTCATCCATAATTCTGTAGAACGTCAGCGCAGTATTACCGTAAACCTTTTCGCGGCAAATCTCCCAAGTGGGTATGACTGGAGGTGTCCAACCTTGGGGATTATGTTCTACGGCGATTTCACCATGCACAGCTAACAAATTATGATGTGCGATCGCCTCTAACACTGGCTGATATAATCCACTAGCATAAGGTGGATCAAAGTAAATTCTGTCAAACTGCTTTCCTGATAAGTTCTTTAATTGCTGAATGACATCTCCTCGCAAGAGTTGCCATTTTTGCTCGCCATGCGCCACCTGTTGCCAATTTTGTTGAATTATGGCACTAGCTTGGCTTGATTTTTCTATCCCTACTACTAAGCTGGCTCCTCTACACAAAGCCTCTGCACCCATTGAACCAGTGCCGGTACATAAATCTAGCCAGCAACAATCCACAATTGTTCCCTGCCAAATATTAAACACTGCTTCCCTGACTCGCGCACTGGTGGGTCTAGTAGCTTGCCCTGGTAAAGTTTTAATTTGGCGATTCCCGTAAATTCTTAATGTCATGGGTCATTAGTCATTGGTCATTGGTCATGAGTCATTGGTCAACAGTCAGGGAAAAACCATGACAAAGGACGAATAACAATTGACAAAATCTCAAATTCAAAGTTGGATTATGCAGCAATTTTTTCGCGGACTTGTGCAACAAAATTAGAGAGAATTTGCAATCCGATGTTAGAAGATTTTTCCGGGTGGAACTGCACAGCTGTCAGGTTTTCACGAGCGATCGCAGCTGTGATAATTTGAGAACCGTGGGTAACAGTTGCAGCTCGAACTTGGGGATCAGTTGGGTCAACATAGTAAGAATGCACAAAATATACCCAAGGATCGGCCGGCAAATGCTCCCACAAAATATTTTTTCGTTGCGTGAACTCTAGTTGATTCCATCCCATATGAGGAATAGTAATGCCTGCTTCTGGTCGGAATCTTCGCACTTTTCCTGGTACAATTCCTAGCCCTGGTTGAGTTCCTTCGGCACTGGATTCAAATAAAATTTGTAATCCCAAACAGATGCCTAAGAAGGGTTTCCCAGATGCGATCGTATCTTTAATCGGTTGTTCTAAACCACGCGATCGCAGCTGTTGAACTGCGGGATCGAATGCTCCCACTCCTGGCAAGACTACGGCATCTGCCATCTCTAAATCTTTAGCAGAATGAGTAATGTGAGGAGTTGCTCCAGCTTTTTCTAAACCTTTGCAAACTGAGTGCAAATTTCCCATATCGTAATCTACGACTGCAATGACTGGCATTGACCGGCTCCTTGTAAGTTTATTATGGAGGGTGTTTCTATTCTAAATAATATTTCCTATGGCGAAAAGAATACTATTAACTTCTTTTGAAGTTTGGTTGAGCGAGCAACAGTCAAATTCTAGCGATGATTTATTACTGGAAGTGATTAAACATGACTCGCTCCCTGATGATTTAAACTTTTTGCGGCGTTTACCTGTGGATGTGCATCTGGCTAGTTCACAAGTAATTCAAAAAATATCTGAACTGCAACCTGATTACATTATTTGTTGTGGTATGGCTGCTAACAGGACAAAACTAAGTCTGGAAGCGGTTGCTAGCTGCGAGTCAAGTGTTTTGCCGACAACTGTTAATTTGGAAAAATTAGTCACAGCTGCTACAAAAACTGAGATTAGCCACGACTGCGGTAAATTTGTTTGTAACGGGTTGTACTATGCAGTTTTGAATTACTTGTGCCAAAATCAACTGGCAGCAGGTTGTATTTTTGTCCATGTTCCAGTGTTAAATTCCGACAATTTGCCAGTTGTCTTGACTGATTTCTTATTAATTATTAACAATTTGGCACTTTCATAAAGTCGTCTGCGTCTCTAAGGAGAAGCAATTTTCTCAGTATTATGTTGTCATTTTTACTCAATTTAATCCTCGCCCAATCAACACCTGCTACCCCACCCCCGGAAGAAGTGGTACAAACCCAAGAAGTGCGACCTTTACCGGGACAACTGGATAATGTGCCTGTATTTAACAGCAATAGTCCAGAATTGGTATTAAAAGAAGGTATTTTACTGTCTACGTTTCCAGCCGATGGCAAAAAAGTGTCAGAAGCCCATCTAAATTATCCGTTTAGCGGGCGATTTGATGTTTTTGCCCATCATGTTGCTAAGGCTGATCCACCGGAGGATTTAAGGTCATTGCATATAGGAATCATGCTGCACAATCCTGGAACCGAACCAGTAACGGTGAATATTTTGCAAGCAGCGAGTTATTTAAGTCAACCAGATGCACCATTTATTCAGTTACCAGCTAAAAGTCAGAATATTTTAGGTAATATTTTTGCAGGGCCTGGCGATCGCGCCACATCTGATGTTTTAAGGGGAAGACGACAAGAAAGTTTTCCAGCCCAAATTGTCATTCCTCCAGGGCAAAATCAGATGTTGCTAAATCTGCCCATTCCTGTCAAAGAACTGACACCACCTTTAAATGGTCGCTCTACGCTGATGCGGTTGCAGAGTAGTGGCACTGTTTATGCAGCTAGTATGGCTTTATTTGCCCGTCAGAATGCCGATGGTAGTGAACGCGCCCCGACTTTAGAAGAGTGGCAAAATTTACTGCAAAGTGGTGAATTGTCAACTCCACGGGATAGAGTTCCCACACCTCTAGAAGTAACCGACCAGCCGCGAATTTATGGACGTGTCGCCGGAGTTGCTCAAGGTTCACAGTGGAAATCCTTGGTAGTGGATAATTCCGAAGCGAGATATTTAACCATTCCCCAAGCTGGTCAAGCTTTTTCCTATCCTTTAAGTAGCCTGCATGGTGGTACGTTAGGAACAAATCAAATTCAGACTGCGCCCATGCTGGTACGTTATCCAGATACCGCCTATCGCGCTCATGGCAACTATGGCATTCAATATAGTTTGCAGTTGCCACTACATAATAATAGTGAAAAATCCCAAAGCGTGAGTGTCTCAGTACAAACACCAATTAAAGAAGATAATTTAGTTAAACAGGGATTACGCTTCTTGACGACTACAGCACCGCAAGTATTTTTCCGGGGGTCAGTGCGGGTACGTTACACAGATGATCAAGGTCATGCAAAAACTCAGTTTACTCATTTAGTGCAACGGCGGGGTCAACAGGGAGAACCCTTGGTTTTATTGAATTTGAAACCAGGCGATCGCAGGTTAGTAGAAGTAGATTTGATCTATCCCCCAGATGCGACACCACCGCAGGTATTAACGGTGTCAACCCAAGAGTAAGTATACTGGTTTAATAAAAACGCCCACAGCCTAATAAACTGTGGGTTTAACTACATCTATGACTTGGTTTGATTTTGCAGTCAAGCCCGAATTATTACAGGCGTTGCTGATTTGAAGTATGAACAGGATTTGTGATGATGTTAAAACCCCTGTAGAGACGTTCCATGGAACGTCTCTACATTTAAATTCATATTTGGTTTCAGCAACGCCACTTTTTCTATATTTGCTGGATCTGTGGTGAAATTAGCACATAAGCAGACTTCATGAAAATAGTCGAATAGTCAATAATAATCCAGATTTCTCCCTGAATATGGTAATATCCAAGGGGTTTTTATTTTAACTAATGCAGGTTAAGCATGGAAGCAAATTTTCTGACGATTGTTTTTCTGCCCCTAGCTCTATTTATTATCATGTTAGGCATGGGGTTAACCTTGACCCTAAAAGATTTTCAGCAAGTTTTTATCTATCCTAAAGCCGTAGTGATTGGCTTGATGGCGCAGTTGATCATGTTACCGATTGTGGGCTTTGGTATTGCGTCGGTGTTTTCCCTTAACCCAGAATTAGCCGTAGGTGTGATGCTATTAGTAGCCTGTCCCGGTGGTTCAACTTCTAATATGATCACATTTTTGGCTGGGGGAGATGTTGCTCTTTCTGTGACGCTAACAGCTATCAGTAGTTTAATTACGATTTTGACTATTCCTCTGGTTGTCAATTTTTCAATGCAGATATTTTTGGGAGCAGGGACAACACTACAGTTACCTTTTTTAAATACAGTTGTGCAGATTGCGGTGATGACACTTCTACCTTTAGCAATTGGGATGGTAGTGAATCGATATGCTCCTGGAATAGCCGCAAAGGTAAATCAACCTGTGAAATGGCTATCTTTATTTTTCCTGGCCGTCGTGGTGACTGGGGTGTTGCTGCGAGAACGAAATAATTTGATGTCTTATGTGATTGATGTGGGCTGGGTGACTCTAACGTTGAATCTGGTAACAATGGCTTTAGGTTTTGCGATCGCTACTTTAGCCAAATTAGGAGAAAAAAGCGTGAGAGCAATTACAGTTGAAGTAGGCATTCAACATGGGATTCTAGCGATGGCGATCGCATCTTCCCCTACACTCCTGAATGCTCCCACAATGGCTATTCCGGCGGCTATTTATAGTCTGCTCATGTTTGTGAATGCTGTGGTATTTGCATTTTTTGTCTCACGCAAAGACGCAAAGACATAAAGAAGCAGACAAGAAGTTATCGGAAAGCAGCAGCTAGATGAAAGGAACATAATATGTCTTGGATGGAATTAAGCCTGGATACAACCCATGAAGCTGTTGATTGGGTTTGTACACTACTGGCTGAAACTATTGATATTAATGATATTTATATTACTGAATATGCAGAATCTCATTCGGATAATTCTGATTGGACATTTACGATGCGGTTATATTTACCCTACGATGTCAGTGCGCGGACACAGATAGAAAAAATTGAAAGTCTGCTTTCGCCTTTGCATCGGACTGGAATGACAACAGCAATTCAGACAACTGTTGTGGAAAATAAAATTACAGATGCGCCGAAACCACTTTTATATCCCATTGGGGAAAGATTTATTATAGTCAATTCTGATACACCTGCTCAATCTGAGGTCACAGACAAAATCACCTTAAAAATCCAAAAAACCCTCGCCTTCGGAAGTGGTTTACATCCAGCAACCATTGTCAGCCTCCGACTGCTAGAACGCTACATAGCCCCTAATATGCAAGTGCTGGACTTTGGCTCAGGTTCAGGTATTTTGAGTGTAGCGATCGCGAAGCTAGGGGCAAATGTCTTAGCTTTAGATAATGACAGTGTTGCTGTACAAGCGACTCAGGAAACTGTATCTCTGAATGCTGTAGAGCAGCAAGTACAGGTGATGCAAGGTAGCCTGGGATGTGGCAGTGATCTGGGGCATTGGATGGGTGGAAACACTGTTAATAATGTGTCAAAAATTGAAGCGAAAGACACATTTGATCTGATTGTCGCCAATATTTTCGCACGGGTGCATATTGCCCTTGCTGATGATTTTCGGGAAGCCTTGCGTCAAAATCAAACACAACCGGGGCTATTAATTACAGCTGGATTTACCACAGATCATGAAGAAAGTGTCACCACAGCCTTGACTGAAGCCGGATTCGAGGTAATTGATTGTGAACGATTAAACGAATGGGTTGCCCTTGCCCATCGGTGTAATTTGTAATTCGTAATTCGTAATTCGTAATTTGTAATTCGTAATTCGTAATTCGTAATTCGTAATTTACTGGCTAAGGTAATTAAAACAGTGTTGATTGCTTAAGATTCTGGAAGCAACTAAGTTGATACTCAGCACTTTTCTAGTGAGACGTTTGGGCGGAACGTCTCTAGTTATGAAACCTTAAAACTTGAACTGCTGTAAATGACTGCGGGGATTATAGGTACGTATAGCCCGAATTTTTTCATAATATTCCCGCTCTTGTGAACTGAGGTCTTTTGGTGGCACGATCGCCACTTTTACCAACTGATCGCTACGTCCACCCTTAGCTAAAGCCCAGCCTTTACCCCGTAACCGTAAAGATTGACCAGAACGCACACCAGCAGGTAACTTGACATTTACGGAACCATCGGGCGTGGGGACATCAATTGAGGCTCCCAAAGTGGCTTCATCTGGAGTGATGGGAACTTCACAGACAAGGTTATCGCCTTCAAATTGGAAGAATGAGTGTGGCTGAAGTTCAACTTTTAAATATAAATCACCCCGTTGTTGAGTCATGGGGTTAAATTGACCTTTCCCCCGCACTCGCAGACGAGTACCAGTTTTAGCCCCAGATGGGATGCTCACTTCAATGGTTTCGTTACCTAAACTAAAGCGCTTTTTGACACCAGCAAAAGCTTCGGACAAAGTTAAGGCGATCGCTGCTTCTGTGTCTGGAGCCGCACCCGTACCGACATCTTGAAAACCAAAATCATTAAAGCCGCCATAACCACCGGGTCTACCTGTGGAAGTACGATTATAAGAGTAGCTTTGCCGCCCAGCACCGGGGCTAGGTCCACCAAAGCGCCCTAATAACTCGTTGACAAATTCATCAAAACTGCCGTATTGACTGAAATCAAAGCCACCCATATCCACACCAGCACCGCCGGTGGGGAAACCTTGGCCAGCTTGTTTCCAGTATTGACCGAATTGATCGTACTTCTTGCGCTTATCAACATCTGACAAAACTTCATAGGCTTCATTCACCTCTTTAAAGGTCGCCTCAGCTTGCTTGTTATTGGGGTTAACATCAGGGTGATACTTGCGAGCTAGTTTACGGAAAGCTTGTTTAATTTCTTCTGGACTGGCAGTTTTACTGATTCCCAAAATTGCGTAATAGTCTTTGAAGTCGGTTGCAGCCATCTACCAGCCTCCTATAAAAATTTCTGTTATGTTTTTTCGTAAAATGTGAGATGAGTTTTTGTCCGGTCAAATCCCCAGCATAAAAAACTCTGATTTTAAATTAACAGACATTACAGCAATTCAAGTGGGGTTCCCGCTCACTCCACCAGCGCAATTTCCGTACTTTCTCCTCTGGGGATCACAAATCAGGTAATCTATTCCTTCTTCTAGACTGGGGGGAGCATCCCGGAGTTGACGATGCATTCGCAAGATGATTTCTGGGGGAACTTGGCGCTGACGCTTTTGATTGCGTGCTAAACACAACCAAACAGGCGTTCTCACCCATAACCCCGTAATGTCTGTAAAACCCACCTCGCGGGCTAAGGCGATAATTTCACGGCGCTGGCTCCTTTGGGCATTGGTAGCATCAAAAATTGTTGTTCTCTCTACGGCTACTGCTTGTTGAAATTGCCGTTCTATTTCTCGCCAAATCAGCAACCACGGTCCTTGAGTGGCCTCCGAACCAAAAAGCTGCCCCCGAATAGCATCCGTGGAAATCAGCTGCATTTGGGGGCATTCTGAGACTAATTGTTTTGCCAAAGTTGACTTACCGCTACCAGGAAGACCAATTAGTAACTGGAGTTTAGTCATTTGCCATCTGTCAGTTTTTAATTATTATTAACCAATGACTAATCACCAATGACCAATGACCAATGACTAAATTATAGTTCCGTCAGGAATTACCGCATTTTTCAGCACCACAACAATACCACTGCGGATGTAGAAGCCTTGATTTTCCCGTTCGGCTTCTTGCACGTTATCTTTATTGATAATTTTCACATCATGACCGATGCAGGCATTCTTATCAATAATGGCACGGCGAATAATCGTATCCGTACCAATACCTACGGGAATGTCACCTTTTTCTAAGTTACATTGACGCTCCACAAAAGGTTGATAAAAGTCTGCGCCCATGAGTAGAGATTCTTCGATCACACAACCAGCTTCAATGCGCGATCGCACTCCCAAAACCGAATGCTGAATCCGGCAATCCTTCAAAATACAACCTTCGCCCACAATCGATTCTGTGACATGGCAACTTAAAAGTTTACTCGGTGGTAAATAACGCGCACGAGTATAAATTGGGGCTTGTTCATCGTAGAAACTAAATGGAGGTAAAGGTTGTTTCGTTAAAGCTAAATTGGCGTGATAGAAAGCTTCGATTGTCCCAATGTCTTCCCAGTAATCATCAAATAAGTAAGCTTGGACATTGTAATCTTTGCTCGCATCAGGAATAATTTCTTTACCAAAATCAGTACTTTCTAAAGACTCTTTCAACAATTTGATCAAAACATCTTTTTTAAAGACATAAATCCCCATCGAAGCGATGTAGGGCTGTAACTTCGCTTGTTCTGGCGATAATCCCAGCACGCTAGTATCAACCTGCATCCGATCTAATTCATCGCCTTTGGGCTTTTCGCTAAAGTCAATCACCCTCCCAGACTGGTCTATTTTCATTAAACCAAAGTCTGAAGCCCGACTTTTATCGATGGGAATCACCGAAAGCGTAATATCAGCCCCTGTTTCCCGATGGCGCTGGATAAACTGGCGGTAATCCATGCGGTATAAATGATCTCCGGAGAGAATCAAATACTCATCCGCATCCCATTCGTTTAACAGCCATAGGTACTGACGCACAGCATCAGCCGTACCTTGGAACCAATTGGGGTTTTCTGGCGTTTGCTGTGCCGCGAGAACTTCCACAAATCCCTCATTGAATCCGGTAAAATTATAGGTACGGGCGATATGGCGATTCAGGGACGCTGAGTTAAATTGTGTCAGGACATAGATTTTGAATATCTCTGAATTGATACAATTACTGACAGGAATATCTATTAAACGGTACTTTCCTGCTACTGGTACGGCTGGTTTAGCACGTAGTTTTGTTAGCGGATAAAGACGAGTACCCGCGCCACCACCGAGAATGATTGCTAATACTTTTTTCACAAGATTTCTCCCAACTGCCTTTCAACTCTCACCTTCAGTTTAGGACTGTCTGAGACTACTGGTAAGGGGGGATCACAGATTAATAATTAGCCACGTTTACAGAATGCTGTGAGTAATGGATGAATCCCAGGGATAACAGTAGCAAATTTGACTCCGGGAAAACGAGGATCAGCGATACAGTTATTCTTCAGTACATACCCACAAAGTGTTTAGAAAAAGGTTGATAACTATTTTTTTAGTCAAAATAGCTACAGGTAATTTGGGGACACTTAACTGATACTGCACTCAGAAGCAATTTTCCAGCCAGCCCACAACCAAGTTATCAAATTTTTGACTTTTGATTACCTACCTTTATATATAGTTATTTTTTTTACTTTGGCGTAGCGCGTACTGTCAAAAACCCTAAAAACGTCAAGGAAATCAGGAACACGCCAAAATTTTCTATCATCAGTGAGAGATGTAAATTAGCAAATATTTGCCACAATCACTGCTTAAGGTATAAAAATTAATTCATGCAAATTCAAACACCAGACTGGGTTAAACACGCTGTTTTCTACCAAATCTTCCCAGATCGCTTTGCCAGAAGCAAACAGCCTCACAAAAGACTGTTACATGAAGCCCGTTGGGAAGATTGGGATGCTATGCCCACACTCCAAGGTTACAAAGGCGGCGATTTATGGGGCATTATTGAGCAATTAGACTATATCCAGGGTTTAGGGATTAACGCTATTTACTTTACTCCCATCTTTCAATCAGCGAGTAATCACCGCTATCACACCCATGATTATTATCAGGTTGATCCATTGTTGGGGGGTAATGAGGCATTTAAGGAATTGCTAGACGCAGCCCATGAACGGAATATCAAAGTTGTGCTGGATGGAGTGTTTAACCACGCCAGTCGGGGCATTTTCTTTTTCCACGATGTTTTAGAAAATGGCGCTCGTTCTCCTTGGGTGGACTGGTTTAAAATTACAGATTGGCCCCTTGCGCCTTACACCGGGGAGTTACCCGCCAACTACGAAGGTTGGGCAGATAATCGGGCTTTGCCAGTGTTTAACCATGACAATCCGGAAGTGCGGGAATACATCATGGAAATTGGCGAATATTGGCTCAAATTCGGCATTGATGGTTGGCGGTTAGATGTGCCGTTTGAAGTCAAAACACCGGGTTTTTGGCAAGAATTTCGCGATCGCATCAAAGCCATTAACCCCGAAGCTTATATAGTGGGCGAAGTTTGGGGAGATTCCCGTGAGTGGCTAGATGGTACGCAATTTGATGGCGTGATGAATTACTTATTTGCCGGACTAACCATTGCCTTTACCGCAGGCGATCGCGTAGTTTTAGAACAAGTGCAAACCCGTGACTATCAACCCTACCCACCTTTATTTGCGACTGAATACGCCGTCAAAATTCAGGAATTACTCGCACTTTACCCTTGGGAAATTCAACTCACGCAACTGAATTTACTCGCAAGCCACGATACAGCTCGATTAATTACTATTGCTGACGGCGATCAACCCAGTGTAGAATTAGCAACTTTACTGTTACTCACCTTTCCCGGTGCGCCTAGTATCTATTATGGTGACGAAGTGGGTTTACCTGGAGCAATAGATCCCGACTCCCGGCGTGGCTTTCCCACAGAAGCTAATTGGAATCAAGAAATCCTCAACATTCACCGCCAATTAATCGCTCTTCGCCACCAATACCCAGCTTTACGCGCAGGTGATTACAAAACTCTATTCGCCCAGGGAGCATTGTATATTTTTACCCGAACTTTAGAAACTGATGAATTAATTATTGCCGTTAACGCTGGTACAGGAAAGACAACAGCAAATATAGACACAGCAGGTTTGCTGACTAAATCCCACAAGTTATTATATGGCGCTGCCGAATTTGAGTGGCATGGTACGCAGCTTTCCTTAACTCTTCCCCCACGCACTGGCTGTATTCTCGGTTAGGTTTCTATCGTCTTGCAACCATTGCTGGCATTAAGACCTGATCAATCACATGAATCACGCCATTGTCGGCAATTATATCCGTTACGAGGACATGAGCATCATTCACCTTGATCACACCTTGATCAGAATCAATCGCCACCACTGATCCTTCCAGAGTTGGTGCTTCTGAAATCTGCTGCAAATCTTCAAACCTGACATCCCCAAAAGCGACATGATACATTAATACCTTTTGCAACTTGGGGATGTCTTGCAGTAGTGAAGCTAAAGTATCCTGTGGTAATTGAGCAAAAGCATCATCAGTGGGTGCAAAAAGTGTGAGCGAACCCGGACTTTTCAGAGTTTCAATAATTTCTGTGATAGTAGCAGCCTGAAGTAAACTCTGGAAATTTCCGGCATTAATAGCAGTTTCTACAATATCAGCCATAAATTTGGGTTGATTTCTTAATTTCTCTACATATCCCTCTTATAAAGTCAAAAAAAACTGTCAGCCTCTATCAACAGAGACAAAAATACCAAGCCATAAATTCTCAGTGCTGCTAAACTGGGGAGTGACCTCATGAACCACTGAATATGCTAAAGCGTTCTAAGTTCGAGACCACACAGTCTCAAATCATGTACCGTGCAGAGGAATTGATTAGTGCCGCTTCAAATCGCTACCGCATTACGGTTCAGGTGGCTAACCGTGCCAAGCGTCGGCGTTATGAAGACTTTGATAACCCATCGGAAGATGTGATGATGAAGCCAGTGCTGAGGGCAATTATTGAAATGTCCGATGAACTGACTCAGCCCGAAATCATTGGCGAACTATAATCAGAACTTTTGCAAAGATGACGATGAGCAAAAATTTATCGTTCATTCAACTCCGACTCAAACCTGGACAAACACTCACTGCTTGTATGGTGGTGGGTGTGCTGGTGTTGAGTTCAGGGTCAGATAAAATCATACCAACAAACTTATTTGGTATTCACCCGGCGTTAGCTCAACGAATTAGTCCTGGAGATATTTGGCAGCAAGTATATCAGCAATTACCCGATCTGCCCCAAGAAAATCAGTATAAAAGTAAAGATACTGGACAAGTTGCTGAAAATAACACCTTAGCCAGTCGCCTGATTACCTATCATCTTTATCGAAAAGGACGCGCCCCCAACTATCGGCTGGATTGGAAATTAACTTTGGCTGATTATTTAGACGCGAATGAAATTATGTATCATGACTCCTATCCTGGTAACGATACATTACAGCAAAATCCGCTAGAAGGCGATCGCGCCGCCATAGCCAAACTCAATCGCCACCAGAGAAACGCCCTAGTGCAAGTTTTAGCCGATATCTTCAATCCCAACCCTCAGAACAGCCAGACACCCAGGCGAGAGACAACACCCACACCCAGCACACCACAACCACCCCAAAGAGGCGGTGCTGAACTGCTCAAATAAAAAACCTCTTTGCGTCCCTCTGCGTGAACCTCCGCGCCCCTCTGCGTTTAATATGGAACATTTAATCAAAAGCGGACTGGGTTGGCGAATTGGCTGGAAACCCAACGCACCCGTATTCAAAGGATTAATAGGAACAGAAGATTGGGCAATAGAATTAACAGAAGCCGAGTTAAATGATTTTTGCCGACTTTTTGCACAGTTAGCAGACACCATGAAACAACTCGCATCTGAATTAATGGATGAAGAAAAAATTGCCTGTGAAGCCGAAAGCGATTTATTATGGCTAGAAGTAGAAGGCTATCCCCACGCCTATAGTTTATGCTTAATCCTGAATACAGGACGCGGTGTAGAAGCTAAATGGGATACCGTCGCAGTCCCAGAATTATTACAAGCGGCGGGAATGTTGAAAGTTTTTTAAATAACCCCTTGATTATTTTAAAGCTTTGCAGTAGAATGATAATTCTGACCGGGGCGTAGCGCAGCTTGGTAGCGTGCCACTTTGGGGTAGTGGAGGTCGTGGGTTCGAATCCCGCCGCTCCGATAGACAAAAGACCCTGCCTGCTAGTCTTTAAATTAAAGATTAGCGGGCTTTTCAATTTGTAACTTAAAAGTACCTGGCTCCTAGAAGTCACGGCTACACAGACAAAACCCGCCTACGCGGGTTCAAAGCCTTTGCTTTTTCTTAGTCCGCATAAGCAAACTTAGTTTGCATAGCTGCGTATCCCTAAACTTTAGACAGCCTGTGAATTGATAGGAGATATTTGTTTAAAACTTTCAGAATCTTGTGCTGCATTCCAAAGGTCAAACTTTTGTTGAAGATTCAACCAAAGTTCTGGAGTAGTCTGAAAAGCTTTCGCTAAACGAAGCGCCATATTAGGAGAAATACCTGCTTGCTCATTCACAATTTCAGATATTGTTTTACGTGACACGCCTAAAATATCAGCAAGCTGAGTATTAGTCATATTTAATGGCTCTAAGTATTGTCGCTTAATTAATGCTCCAGGATGTCTAGGCTTTCTCTTAGTTATCATGACTGATTTCCTAGTGATAGTCTTCGTAGTTAACAACGTAAGCATCACCATTTTTAAATCGAAAAGTTACACGCCAATTACCAGATACTGTAACTGACCATTCTCCTTTTCGATCACCAACTAATTGATGAAGTCCGGAACCAGGATATCTCATATCCTGAATTTCAGTAGACGCATCAAGTCTGTCGAGAATATCTAGGATTTTTTCTGCGTGTTTTGGCTGAATACCACTTCTATCGTCATCCTCAAAAAGTTTTTTCAGTCCTTTATGCTTAAACGTTTTTATCACCTTAAATCGTAACCCCTGGGGTTACATCTGTCAACTGTAGATATAATAGCCAATAGCTGTATCTATTTATTAAAAGCGCGATTACTTCAGCGTACTGCAGGTTATAAGGTACACGAATAGCTTGCGTGGCGTAGCCATAGAAATAATGAACCACAGAAGATGTAGACGCAAAGTGACTACTCTATACTCAAAACGTCGCGGTGCATTAAAGCGCGATCTACTAAAGACTGAATTTGCTCAGATGATAACGGATCACCATTGGCATAATGTTCTATCCAAGTTTTACTAATTAGATTGGGGTCATCTGGTAAGCTGGCTAAATCCCATCCTGGCATTTGTAAATCTTCCATGAGCCGATTTACTTTGGGGTCATAACTGAGGGCGAAACAGCGACAACCTTCAGCCGCAGCCATGATTAAGCTGTGCAGACGCATCCCAATGGCCATCTCCACACCTTTATAGACACCCTTTAATAATTGCGGGTCTTCTAAAAGCAGAATTTTACTGACATCTTTTAATTGGGGTTGAATCGCTTGGGCGATCGCTAAATCTTCACTCTTCTGAAATGGCAACAGCAAAATAAAGGCTTGGGTTGCTTTCTGGAAGTCTACTAAGGCGCGAGTCAAGTTTGCCAAACGTTGGGGAGTCAGTTGGGGATGATTCCTCAGAGTCACAGCAACTCTCGGCGCAGGTAAATCCCAAAGTCCTGGTACAGGTTTACTTTCTAACGCCCAAACTGGGTCAGGCGCAAGCAAACAAGGAATTTGCCAATCAGCTAATAAAGCCGCGCTAGAGCGATCGCGCACACTAACTCTGCTACAATATCCGAAGGAGTGTTCTGCCAACTTGCGAGTTTGGGGACGAACTAAGGGGCCGATACCTTGCGCCCAAGCTACAGTTTTTAAACCCATTTTCTGAGCCAATACCATCAGCCCGCCATAATAAAATGGACTAATGGTACTGGTGACATCTTGAATTAAACTCCCACCGCCCCAAATGAAAGCATCGCAAGAACGCAAAGCTTGGATTACAGGTAAAATCTTCATGCGGTTGTGAGATTCCACCCCATAGCGATCGCGCGTTTGTTCTGGATTCCCCGAAAGCACCACAGGAGTCACATCAGGTGGTAACATTTGCAAAAGCGTCGCCAATAAAGCCTCGTCACCACCATTACCCTTACCGTAATACCCAGACAATAACGCCCGCATCTTTGCCATTTTAAATTGATAATTTTAAATTACTGAATTTTTATTTACTTATGCACGCCCTTTCTATTCCCACCTGGATTATTCACGTTTCTAGCGTTATTGAGTGGATTGTCGCCATCTGGTTAATTTGGACTTACGGCGAACTCACTGGTAATCGGACATGGTGGGGATTATCTCTAGCCATGTTACCAGCTTTAGTGAGTGCCATGTGTGCCTGTACTTGGCATTATTTCGATAATCCGGCATCTTTAGAATGGTTGGTAACGCTGCAAGCTGCAATGACATTAATTGGTAATTTTACACTTTGGGCAGCTGCGGTCTTGATTTGGCGTTCTACAAAACCAGAGGATAGTACAACCAAGACAGTTACAGCCCAACCGATGGAATCAAAATCATGATATCTAAAGAAACCCTATTTGTCCTTTCCTTATTTCCCTATTTGGGTTTCTTGTGGTTTATTCGCCGTAGTCCCCAAATGCCACGTTTAGCCCTATATGGATTTTATGGCACGCTGGTATTTGTTGCCATTACCATCCCGGCGGCAATTTACGCTCAATTGCATTATGGTGTTTCCTTGGCTGACGTAGATTGGTTACACGGGGGTGCAGAAGTCTTTTTAACCCTAGCTAACATTCTGCTGGTAGTGGGTTTCGCCCAAGCCATTAGAGAATTAAAAATGAAAAATGAATATAAGGAATAAATAAATGGACGTAATTCCAGCAATTGATTTATTAGAAGGTCGCTGTGTCAGACTATATCAGGGAGACTACGAGCGATCGCAAGTTTTTAGTGAAAACCCCGTAGATATTGCTAAACAGTGGGTTGATCAAGGTGCGACCAGATTACATTTAGTTGATCTAGATGGTGCAAAAGCAGGTAAAGTAGTAAACCTAGCAGCAATTGAAGCGATCGCTCAAGCGATATCCATACCCATTGAAATTGGTGGAGGATTGCGCGATCGCACCAGCGTAGAACAAGTATTTAATTTAGGAGTACAATGGGCAATTCTCGGTACTGTAGCCGTAGAACAACCCCAACTAGTCCAAGAACTCTGTGAAGAATTTCCCGAAAAGATTATTATAGGGATAGATGCGCGTAACGGACTAGTCGCAACTCGTGGTTGGTTAGAAACCTCCGAAGTTTTAGCCACCCAACTAGCCGTACAAATGCAAGAATTAGGTGCAGCAGCCATCATCTACACAGATATTCACCGTGACGGTACACTCATAGGTCCCAACTTAGAAGCCTTAAGAGAACTTGCGAGTGCAATATCCATACCCATTATTGCTTCTGGGGGAGTCAGTTCTGTTACCGATTTATTAAGTCTATTAGGTTTAGAAATGCAAGGAGTAAAAGGTGTAATAGTCGGAAAAGCCTTATATACTGGCGATATTTCCCTCAGAGAAGCACTCAGCGCCATCGGTCCCGGACGCATTCAAGACATTCCCCCAAATTTCGACTCCAGCTTTGCATAAGGCGCTTCCAGGCGTTGCTGAATTAAGATATTTGTTGGGCTACGCCCCACTACGCTAACACGCAAAGGCGCAAAGGCGCAAAGGTACGAAGAAGAAGAAGAAGAAAGGTCATTTTGGCATTTCATACTAAAAACGCCATAAAAGCCCTCCGTTCCTCATTTCTCTGTGTCCTCTGCGTCTCTGTGGTTCGTTTCTCTTCATTGGATAATACAGCCGTGACAGCAACATCAACCAACATTCCCACATCGGTTTTTCGCCTGTCTCCGTTAATTCGGATCACACTACTGAGTCTATATATAGCACTCACAGTCCCATTACCATTTTTAGCCCAAGCAACAGACGCACCAGTACCGCCGAAATTCTTGTGGATAGGAATTAGTATAGGCTTTATCGGCTTATATGCAGTCTTAACCGAGCGAGTTATAGTCGATGACCAAAGCATTCAAGTTACATACCCAGCCTGGGTTCCCCGCTTTTTTCGCAAAGGTTGGACATTACCTTGGTTAGATGTCAAAGAATTAAAACCGCGTTCCACTGGTCAAGGCGGACTGGTGTATTATTTTCTCAGTCAGGATGGCAAAGCGTATTTATTACCAATGCGTGTAGCCGGATTTAGCCGGTTAGTGAAAATAGTCGAAACCAAAACAGGCATAAACACAACAGATGTACGCCCATTAGCACAACCGTGGATGTACTTAACTTTGTTAGGATTTACCCTGCTGCTGTTATTAATAGACGCTTGGACTATCACCACAGCATTAGGAATATCTCAGACATAAAACAATCTATTTTCTTCCTTCTTCCTTCTTCCTTCTTCCTTTGTGTACTTTGCGTCCTTCTCCCAAAGGGAGAGGCTAGCGCCAATGCGGTTCGTTCCTTTGGAGAATCAAACTAAAACAGCCCAACTAAGGCTAGAACAAATTAACTTATTCGCCAAGCTGAAAACCCAGCTTCAGGGATACCCCATATTACAGGATATCTCCTTCGAGGTATTTCCAGGCGATCGCATCGTCATTGTCGGACCCTCCGGTGCTGGAAAAACCTCATTACTACGCCTGATTAACCGCCTCAGTGAACCCACTAGAGGCAAAATTTATCGGGAAAATCAGGACTATAGCCAAATCCCCACTCTACAGCTACGCCAGGAAATAACACTGGTATTACAAGAATCGAAGCTGTTAGGAATGACAGTCCAGCAAGCTTTAGCTTATCCTTTAGTTTTGCGTGGTGTGCCTCCACAGACAATTCAACAAAGAATTGCTCACTGGATAGAACAACTGCACATTCCTAGTGAATGGTTGGGAAGAACTGAATTACAACTTTCTGCTGGACAACGACAATTAGTAGCGATCGCTCGTGCTTTAATTATCCAACCAAAAGTTTTATTATTAGATGAGCCAACATCTGCCTTGGATGCTGGAACAGCGGCCAATGTCATACAAGTCTTAACTCAGCTAACTCAAACGCACCAAATCACAATTTTGATGGTGAATAACCAGCTTGACTTAGCCCAGGTATTCTGCACCCGGTTATTATATTTACAACAAGGTCAGTTATTCACAAATCAAGCCGCCTCTGAAATTAATTGGATTAACTTACGAGAACGCTTGATACAAGCCCAAACCCAAGCCGCCGAAGAATGGATTTAGTCAAATTAAAAATTAAGATTCCAACAGCACCATCCACCTGGGGAATTTGGCATTTTGAACATTAATTTATACTGCTGCTTTTAAGTTCTTTGAGTAACTGTAGAGCGTTGATGACTGATTCTTTCTTTCGTTAACTTGGCTGGTGACTGCGGAACATTGGATTTTAAACTTTCCATGTTAAATCTATATCCCACATTCCGGATAGTTTGAATCAAACTAGGTTGACGAGGATCAAGTTCGACCTTTTTTCGTAATGATAAAACATGAGTATCAATGGTGCGGGGATTATCAATTGCGTCAGGCCAAGCACGACGCAGTAATTCTGATCTACTCAGCGCTGCTCCTCCAGCTTGTGCCAAAACATACAATAGACTGAACTCTTGCGGCGTTAAATCAATGAACTCCCCTTGGAATCGGACTCGGCGCTGGACTAAATCAATTTGCAAACTGCCATAATCCAAATAAGCTGGTGCAGTAGGCGTGCGTCTGCGGCGAATTAGCGCCTCTACTCTAGCGAGAAACTCTTGCATACCGAAAGGTTTGCTTAAATAGTCATCAGCCCCCGCCTTTAAACCTGCGACAATATCAGCTTCATTACTACGAGCCGATAACATCAAAATTAAAGGTTGTTGCTGACGATGCAACCAACGACAAAACTCAATCCCATCACCATCAGGCAAATCGGCATCAAGAATCACCAGGGTTGGTTGTTGGCTCAAAAACACTTCTCTTGCTTGATAAATGCTGGCGGCTTGATGCACACGGTATTCCAACTGCTGCAAGTGCCATCCCAGCAACGACCTTAGATGGGGATTTCCCTCAACGATTTCAATACAAACCGAACCCACAGTGGCAAAACCCCTTAGCGTCGATGAATTTTAAAGTAACAAGCCCATGCTCAAGGTTTTGTAGCCATTGTTACTTCCATTGCTATTCGTTTTACATTACCTCATACAAAAAGCAGCAAAATCCTTCACTGATACCTTGCTCAAAGCAGAGTTAGTAATATTCTTTAATTTATTCTTAAATTTTTGTTAGACTTATCAAAAGGTGTTTTTGGTTAAACATCTTCCCTCAGAGGGGTGTCGCTGACCAATAAACTCTCGATAAACAGGGTAAGCTTTACTTAAGCTATATTTTAGCTTTATTGTGCTATCGGATTAAATTTGGGAAAAATTTATGACCGTATTCGCCAATAAACAATTGCAAATTCCAAATTCCAAATTCCCACTTAAAGATTGTTTCTGGTGGGGATTTAAACCCAGAACCAAACACAAGCTCAGTGTAAACTTACTCCCAGGGAGTTCCCGTAGGGTAGGCATATTAGACTTTTTACGTCCTGATAAATTCAGGCAGTTTACACAAAGAATCATAAAAATAACTTACCAAACCATCATATTCCAGTTTTTATGGAATAGGATAGGATCACGTTGTACCTTCAGGAGGATCTAGCTTACGGTAGATTTTTTGTCCTTGAGTTGAAGCGAAGAAGGTGAAAGTAACACTTCACATTTGAGCGTGAATCATTTACAATTCTCATTCTAAAGAGATTAATATAGCAGTTATGCTCCAAGACACACAAACCATCCGCTATTACCAACGAATTACTGACGCCTTCGTCGAGTTATGGAATCGCGGTTATCGGACGGACGATATGCGGATGTATTTGGATGGGTATCTAGCCGCACTGCGACAAAGTAACGCTATTGAACCTATGCTGATTCATCGCTTAGAAGAGGAAGCTGGCCGCTACCTGTACGATTCATCAAATTTTGTTATGACTCAAACTCAAACGCAAGCACAACTAGATTACTATTAATGACTTTTACTTAGTCGTTCATTGACAGTAATCGTTAGGTCAACGCTGATGATTATAGCATATCATTTGCCCAGGTCAAGGGTTTAGTGGTGTGGAATTTGGATATATTTTAGATAAAGCAGTTACCCCCTCTGCCCGGTTTTGGTTTTGCCAACTCGGATGAGGGGATTTTTGAGTAAAAATATATGGTTTTTGTGAAAGTAAGGTGTGTTATACCTTCAGTCCACCGCACTTTATATTGTTAACGGTGCGTTGCGCTGCGTGACAACACACCCTACAAACTCAGCCCTTTGGCTGCTGTATGGATATTAGGAAGCCAGTGCCACTTCTACTAATTGCTGCAATTCACCTTTTTGGTAAAGTTCAATCAGGATATCTGAACCGCCAACGAATTGACCGTCAATATAGACTTGGGGAATTGTCGGCCAGTTGGAATATTCTTTAATGCCCTGACGAATATCAGAGTCGGCGAGAACGTCCACGGTTTCAAAAGGAACTGCTAAGGTGTTGAGAATTTGCACAACGTTGTTGGAGAAACCACACTGAGGCATCAGCTTGTTTCCTTTCATGAAAACCATGATTTTGTTTTCTTGTAACAAATTATCAATTTTTTCTTTGGTTTCTGGAGTCATGGACTTTTTGTTTCCTATGTTGCTAATAGCGAAGATGTCAATAGTCAGTGTTTCAGTTGAACTTGAGACTGATTGATTTTTAAGAAGCTGCTGTTGCTTGCCAAGCTTCGGGAGTATAGGTTTTGACAGCCAAGGCATGAATCGCTTCAGTTGACATAGCTTGTCGCAAAGCACCATAAACTAACTGGTGTTGTTGTACCAGTCCCTTATCGGTAAACTGCGATGAAACTACTGTCACTTGATAGTGGTCACCGCCACCAGTTAAGTCTTGCACCTGAATTTGGGCATCTGGCAGTTCCGCCTTAATCATTGCCTCAACTTGCTGCGGATTAATCATAAAAACCTTGCGCGTAATATGGAAACCCACGACTTTAATCGGTGGGAGGAAACACAACTCGGCACTTTTCATGCCGTTGCCCTTTCGGGGTGGGGTAAGTAGAGGAGTAATGCTTGCCCACTTCCCTTGATGCGGGGAATCGCTTCGCTACTCCGGTAATGTTAGCCTCGACAATGTTAACGGTCGGTAACTATCTAGAAGACACTGGCTTAACCCATAAACCTGTTTAATCCTCCAGTTCTAGTGCCTGGAACTGGCTACGCATCCCAGGGTAGGTCTTTAACTCTTGCCGTTAACGTAGTACGTTTTGTACTGAGTCTGGTAAGCTGGGGCTTCAACATTTGCTGAAGCCCACGACTGAAAGCCGTGGGTTGCTTAACGCAATTCCTGAAAAAACTTACTTTTCTATTATTAACAGATACGCCTATGCAACGTATGGCGTTTTCCGCCCATGAAAACTTCGGGTTTTGGACAGGCTAACGGTAAACGCGCCTTTGAGGATTATTTTAGCGGTTAGCTAAATAAAACCAACCTTTGGTAGCTAGTTCTATCTTAGCATTTGGGTTTTCCCGGCAGATGTGCAGAATTTATCAATTTTGGGATGAACTACTACCTTGTCTGGGAAAGGGTGCATCCACAAAACCCAATTCAAATAATTGCTGATAGGCCTTCTTGCCTAAATCCCGTGTGGGGTTTTGACTCTTAATAATCTGAATTAACAACGGTACGGCTAATTCGGGCTGATTTTGCGCTCGATGTACCAGTGCTAACTGATAGGTGGCTTCGTCGCGCTTTTGGGCTGTTTCTAGGGCTTTTTGACGCTGGGAATCGGAAACTCTCGTATCAATTCCTGTAAAGCTAGCGTTTAATTCTTGATAGAAATTAGATAATTGATTATAAACTTGACGCGCATCTTGGAGTTTTTGAGCTGCTAAAGGGTAGTTTTGAGCAGAAACGGCTTGATCTGCCTCTTCCATTAGCCTTTGACCTCCCGCTATACTCAAAACGCTATTATTTTGGGCTGTAGGACGGAGAGTGTTGGGATCGTTGGGTTCAATGATTTGTACTTGAGTATAAATACTGGGCAGCTTTTGTACTTGAGCATTAACAGGTGATAACAAGCTGATAACTGCGATGAATGATAACGAAGTCAGGCTAATGAAAGGAGGAACGGCGGCAGAGTTCATGGGCTCAAGTAGTGCAACAACTATATAGAAAAGAAATGTAAACTTCGGGTATCTTAACTCTGTTTTCGTCTTTGACAAAAGAAAGTTACATACTTAGGTTTCTCTGATTTAGACTGAAAATCGGTTTGATCAAGTTCCCATTGCTTCTGCATATCAACTCACTAAAATCGCCGATAATGAACGATCACGCTAATGACTCTGATTTTGCTAACACAGGTGTACCAGCAAGCAGTTTGGGAATGATTTTACAACGCGGTGGTGAAGAATTAATTTTAGAAAAAGTTTTAGACCGCTTCACCGTCCGTCCGACAACTGAATTTACTTCCCAACAATTATCTCAGGTTATTTGGGGCATTTGGCAACGTAGTATTCCCCAAGCACATTTAGAACTTTTCACAGTTGGATCTGACCAGTTAGAGTCGGCGATGTCTCAAGCACGGGCGGCTGAAAATGTGGCTTTTGCTGGTCATGTTTATCGAATCAAAGATGATCCTGGCACTTTTGTTTACCTGAGTGACCAAGTTACTGTGCAATTTGCCTCTGGGGTAGATTCTGCCAGATATAATGCGATCGCTTCTAGTTTTGGTTTAACTCAGCCAAAACCAGTCCTGGGTCTTCCTCATACTTTTGTGTATCTAGTCAGCAAACAAGCCAGAGAAAATCCCCTAAAAATCACTAATCAGTTGCAAGGGTTATCAGAGGTGTTAGCGGCTGAACCTAATATCCTCGTTAACAGTGAATCATATTACAGACCCCGTGACACTCTGTATCCTCAGCAATGGTATCTTGACCACAATGGCGGTAACCAGTTGCTGGCGGGTTCTCATATTGCGGTGGAAGCAGCTTGGGATATTACTCGCGGTGTGCGTTCTGTGGTGGTGGCGGTGGTGGATGATTCTTTTGATTTGAACCATCCAGATTTGCAAGGTAGTGGCAAAATTGTTGCCCCTAGAGACTTAAAGAAAAATGGCTTTTTACCTATTCCTGGGGAGCGAGAAACCAGTCATGGAACCGCTTGTGCTGGGTTGGCTGTGGCGGAAGAAAATGGTACGGGAATTGTGGGGGTTGCTCCTGGTTGTGCATTGATGCCGATTCGGAGTACTGGTTTTTTGGATGATGAATCGATTGAGAATATGTTTAACCATGCTCTGGATCAGGGAGCTAGTGTGATTTCTTGTAGCTGGGGAGCTTCTGCGGTCTATTTTCCCTTGTCTTTGCGCCAACGGGCGGCGATTACTCGTGCTGTGACTACAGGACGCAATGGTAAGGGTTGCGTGGTTTTATTTGCTGCGGGAAATGCTAACCGTCCCATTAACGGTACTGTCTTTGAACGAAATTGGCCAGGAAATTTATTACAAGGTAATACAAATTGGTTAAGTGGATTTCCTGTACATCCAGATGTAATTGCTGTTGCTGCTTCTACTAGCTTGAACAAGAAAGCTGCTTACAGTAACTGGGGAACTAATATTGCTCTGTGTGCGCCTAGTAACAACGCTCCACCAGGATTATCATTTGAGGGTAGGGGTTTTATGAATACACAACCTGCGATCGCCAGTACTCTGAGCGGACGCGGAATTTTAACTACTGACCAAGTAGGAACCGCAGGTTTAGATCCCGGTGATTTTACCAACAATTTCGGCGGTACTTCCACCGCTACTCCTTTAGTCGCTGGTGTCGCCGCTTTAGTTTTGTCAGCAAATCCTCACTTAACAGCTCAACAGGTAAAATTTATTCTGGAAGAATCTGCTGATAAAATTGTGGATTCTGATCCAGATCCTCAGTTGGGTATGCGACAAGGTACTTATGACAGTAACGGACATTCTCAATGGTTTGGTTATGGCAAAGTGAATGCTGCTAAGGCAGTGCAAGCAGCCCAGAAACTACTTACTGCTGTACCATCCGTTAGTAAAAAAGTCAGGGTGGAGAATTCCCGTCAGTTAAACATTCCAGATAATTATCAAGCAGGAATCAAAAGTGCGATCGCTATTCAGGAATCCAGCAGTATTAAAGATATTGAAATAACAGTGAATATCACCCATGATTTCTTAGGCGATTTAGAAATTTATTTAATAGCTCCGAATAATCAACAGGTGTTGTTACAAAACCGCACTTTAGGCCGCCGCACTAATTTACAAACAACATACACAATTGCGTCGCACCCGTCCCTCAAACAGTTACTTTCTCTTGCAGCTAAAGGAAATTGGCAGTTATGGTTAATCGACTACGCCCCACAAGATGTCGGAAAACTCAATAGTTGGTCATTGGTCATTGGTTATTAGTTATATTGACTAATAACTGCATCAAGATTTGGAAATATCTGTTAATATATGACTGGCAATTTCTGATTCTTGATTGCTTAATTGTTGTAGTGCTAATCCTAAATCTGATGTGATATTTTTGGCATTTTGTTTCACCTTTCCCACAGTGTATTTTTTGACATTTAATGCACTGCCAATAGAAATTTTCACACCTGTACCCCACTTAGGATAAGGTTGGCTGTAGTTTATACTAATGGGTAAAATCTTTACGTCCAGTCCTGGATGACTAGATTCCGCACTCAAAGACAGACGAGCAATTCCCGGTTTTAACGGGTGAAGCTTGCCATCGCGATAAATATCACCTTCTGGATAAATAACTAATATTTCACCTTGTTGAAGTAATTCCACAGCATGACGCAGAGTAGTAATGGCTGGACGTTGAGGATCTACAGGAAACCCGCCCATATTTTTTACTATCCAGCCTTGCAAACCTTGGCACTCATTGATCGTTACCATAAATCGCAGGTCTCGCCCTGTCACACAGCGACCTGTCGCATAGGGCAGAAGTAATGAATCCCAACGTGACCGATGGGTAGGGGCGAGAATTACAGGGCCAGTTAAGGGAATATTTTCTTGTCCGGTGATTTCAATTTGTCGAAAGAATAACGGTAAAAGAAGATGCCGGCCTAATAGATACAATAAAGGACTTAACCAAGGAGACACCCTCGAAGTAGTATGAGCTACCTTAGTATTTGTTTTGGTACTAGCTGGTGTTTCTGGGCAGGTCTCGTGGTTTGTATAAAATTCCATGATGATGGTAGCTGCTGCTTGTCCTGTAAAATACAATGAACCCTTGATTAGTTACACCGTAGTTTTTCTTTTGTAACTTGTGTTAAAGCTACTGGACAGTTTTATCTCTGTCCGTTATTTCTCTGACGACGAGTTGCAAACCAGGTTTGTAATTGCTGACGACAAGTTGATTCTAAAACGCCTCCCAAGACTCGCAGACGATGATTAGAAGCAAAGCCATCAGGGATGTTGGTAACAGTGCGAACTGCGCCAGTTTTAGGATCGTCCACTCCATAGATCAGCATTCCTAAACGTGCTTGGACAATAGCACCTGCACACATCGGACAAGGTTCTAGGGTGACGTACATGGTGCATTGATTTAAGCGCCAATTGTGTAAATTTTTCGCAGCAGCTCGCAGAGCCAGGATTTCTGCGTGAGCTGTGGGGTCTTGATCACGTTCTTTTCTGTTTTCGCCTTCGGCAATCACATTTCCACCCGAATCAATAATCACTGCACCCACAGGGACTTCACCTGCATCGCCTGCGATTTTCGCTAAGTCTATGGCGCGACTCATCCATTGCCGATGGATCAAATATTCTGGATATTCAATTAACATTTTCCCCTGGCTATTCAGCAATCACAAATGGGCTAAAAGTGAGTCGAGTTGAGCTTTTGCATCTAGCTGATAAAGGTCATCACAACCACCAATGTGTTGATTATTGATAAAAATTTGTGGTACTGAACGGCGACTATTGGCACGTTCGGCCATTTTGGCTCTGGCGGCTTCGTCGCCGTCAATTTTGTACTCGGTGAATCTGACACCTTTCCACCACAGCAACATTTTGGCACGGATGCAATAAGGGCAGGTTTGCCAAGTGTAGATTTCCACGTTGGCTTTAACGCGTTCTGGATGACGACCAAAAATGGGGTTGAGGAAATTCAGCATATTTTTTCTTATGGAGTTTTGTTAATTATCTCTAGCGTAGATGATCGGCGATGGAGTTAACAAAGTATCCCCATACCCGCTAATTGTGGCGATCGCATGACGACAATACTAGTAAACTAGATTAACTATGACGGCATTTACTGGGAAAAAATGAGTGTAATTGTCATTTAGTAGGGAACAATTAGCATTAAGCAGCAAAACTTAACACATCTGGTAGTAGATAGTATTTCCCACGTGTATCCGCCCTTTGGTAGACTTGAAGACTGAAATAGCCAGATAAAAAGACATAAGTCAAGCAGTTTAGAGGGTGACTCTGTGGAAAATACACTTGGATTAGAGATTATTGAAGTAGTAGAGCAAGCGGCGATCGCTTCCTCAAAGTGGATGGGCAAAGGCGAAAAGAACATTGCTGACCAAGTAGCAGTGGAAGCCATGCGGGAGCGGATGAACAAAATCTATATGCGCGGACGCATTGTGATTGGTGAAGGCGAACGCGATGAAGCTCCAATGCTCTACATTGGCGAAGAAGTGGGTATTTGTACCCAACCAGATGCCAAAAACTTCTGTAACCCTGATGAATTAATTGAAATTGACATTGCTGTTGACCCTTGCGAAGGCACAAACTTGGTCGCCTACGGTCAAAATGGTTCAATGGCAGTTTTGGCAATTTCCGAAAAGGGTGGTTTATTTGCTGCGCCTGACTTCTACATGAAGAAACTTGCAGCCCCAGCTCCAGCCAAAGGTTTAGTAGATATTAACAAGTCTGCTACTGAAAACCTGAAAATCCTCTCTGAGTGCTTAAACCGTTCTATTGAAGAATTGGTAGTTGTGGTGATGGATCGTCCCCGCCACGAAGAACTCATTAAGGAAATTCGCACCGCCGGCGCGAGAGTCCGACTAATCAGCGATGGTGACGTTTCTGCTGCCATCTCCTGTGCTTTTGGTGGTACTAATATCCATGCTTTGATGGGTATCGGTGCAGCACCTGAAGGAGTCATCTCAGCTGCGGCTATGCGCTGCTTGGGAGGACATTTCCAAGGGCAACTGATCTATGATCCAGCTGTAGTGCAAACAGGTTTGATTGGCGAAAGCAGAGAAGGAAATCTCGCACGGCTGAGTGAAATGGGCATCAATGACCCTGATAAGGTTTACGATGCTCACGAATTAGCTTCTGGCGAAACAGTTCTATTTGCTGCTTGCGGTATTACCCCCGGTACTCTCATGAACGGTGTCCGCTTCTTCAGCGGTGGTGCAAGGACTCAAAGCTTGGTTATTTCCAACCAGTCTAAGACAGCCCGTTTTGTTGATACTATCCATATGTTTGACGAACCCAAGAATCTACAATTGCATTAGGAATTAGGGAATAGGGACTGGGGACTGGGTATTGGGTATTGGGGACTGGGTATTGGGGACTGGGTATTGGGTATTGGGTATTGGGTATTTGGGACTGTGTATTGAGATGGAGAATTTTCTCCCCTGCTCCCTGCTCCCCTGCTTCTTCTCCCCTGCTCCCTGCTCCCTGCTCCCCTGCTTCTTCTCCTCATCCCTGATACCTATCCAAAATAATCAATCATCAATAATCAATAATCCATTACCAATTAACGATAAATAATGAATATTGCAGTGGTGGGGTTAAGTCATAAAACAGCCCCAGTTGAAATCCGGGAAAAGCTGAGTATTCCAGAACCACAAATGGAAAGTGCGATCGCTCATCTGAGCAGCTATCCCCACATTGACGAAGTAGCAATACTTAGCACTTGCAACCGCCTGGAAATTTACATTGTTACCAGTGAAACAGAGCAAGGCATCAGAGAAGTTACTCAGTTTCTTTCGGAACACAGCAAATTACCTGTGCAGTCTCTGCGTCAACACTTGTTTATGTTGCTCCATGATGATGCAGTAATGCACGTTATGCGGGTAGCTGCTGGCTTAGATAGCTTAGTCCTAGGAGAAGGTCAAATTCTGGCTCAGGTGAAAAATACTCACAAACTGGGACAGCAATACAGCGGTATAAAAACAGTTCTAAATCGATTATTTAAACAAGCTCTGACAGCCGGTAAGCGTGTGCGGACTGAAACGAATATTGGTACTGGTGCTGTTTCTATTAGTTCCGCGGCTGTGGAGTTGGCACAAATGAAGGCGAGTAATTTAGCCGCTTGTCGAGTCGCAATTATCGGTGCTGGTAAAATGTCACGTCTGTTGGTACAACACCTGATTTCTAAAGGTGCTGCACAAATTAGCATTGTGAATCGCTCTCAAGAACGCGCCCAGCAATTGGCAAAACTTTATCCCGATCAGTCTATATATACTCATACGCTCTCACAAATGATGGCAGTGATTGCCGAAAGTGATTTAGTATTTACTAGCACTTCAGCAACTGAACCAATACTTGACCGCACCAAGTTAGAAATAGTTTTAGAGTCGAATCGCTCTTTGATGCTATTTGATATTTCTGTGCCGCGTAATGTCCACAGTGATGTCAATGAACTGGCAAATGTGCAAGCCTTTAATGTGGACGATTTGAAGGCTGTAGTGGCGCAAAACCATGAAAGCCGCCGTAAGATGGCGCAGGAAGCCGAGAAGCTATTAGATGAAGAAGTGGAAGCTTTTGATGTTTGGTGGCGATCGCTAGAAACTGTCTCCACGATCAGTTGTTTGAGAAATAAAGTTGAAACCATCCGTGAACAAGAATTAGAAAAAGCATTGTCTCGATTGGGTTCGGAATTTGCCGAAAAACATCAAGAAGTCATCGAAGCTTTAACACGAGGGATTGTGAACAAAATTTTACATGATCCAATGGTGCAATTACGAGCGCAGCAGGATGTTGAGGCGAGACGACACTGTATGCAAACCCTGCAAACTTTGTTTAATTTAGATGCAGGCGAGCAATTTAGCTAAATTATGGGACATGGGGAATCAAATTATCCCTTTGTCCCCCACTCCCTAATCTCCAATTGTGACAACTGTTGGGTTTGTTCTTGCAGTCGGACGGAGAGGCGATCGCACACTAAATCACACAACTGAAATAATATTGGATCAGCAATTTCATAAATTACACTGACTCCCTCTGGTGTTCTTTTGACAATACCTGCTTGTGCTAAAACCTTGAGATGCTTTGATACATTGGCCTGTCCTAGTCCAGTCTGCGTAATAATCTCTGTAACATTTTTAGCTCCAGGTTTTAAACAACATAATACTTGTAGCCGACTGACCTCTGACAAAACTTTGAAATAATCGGCAACTTGGCTGAGGGCGTTGGGAAATATATCTGACATACAATACTAAATATTTTTTTACTTTTATATTAATTACTCTACTATATAGTTATATAATAAAGCATGAATTAGACAGTGCTTTTGGGGTAAAACTTGGGGAAATCAAGATTTAACCGGGAATAAATGTCGATCTAGACATTTTTGCGGCTGACCGCAGGGTACGTCGATGAAATGTTTTGATGTTCACAATTAAGATCAGAAAGTAAAAATATGACTCCAGAAACTAAATTACAATTAATTGATGTTTTGACTCTCAAAGGCTTGACTGAAACCGAACAAGTGCATCTGATAGATGTGCGCGAACCTTCCGAATATGCAACGGAACATATTCCAGGTGCTAAACTTTTACCCCTTTCTCAATTCCAACCAAAACAAGTACCTTTTCAGCGTAATACTAAAGTGGTGCTTTATTGCCAATCAGGAAATCGCTCTAACCAAGCCGCACAGAAACTGATTAATGCTGGATTTTCAGATTTCGCTCAACTACAAGGGGGTATTACCCGTTGGAAACAGTTAAATTATACAACTAAAATTAATAAAAATGCCCCAATTAGTTTAATGAGGCAAGTACAAATTGTAGCTGGTTCATTAGTATTTACAGGAAATATTTTGGGTGCTTTTATTTCGCCTTGGTTTTTAATTTTGAGTGGCTTTGTAGGCGCAGGCTTAGTATTTGCTGGAGTGACTAACACTTGTGCTATGGCCATGTTATTGGCGAAATTTCCCTACAACCAACCCGTGAAATAATTAGTGAACAAGATTTCGACTTCCTCTGTTTACCAAAGAACCATCGTGTACACACAAATGATTAAATGGCTGCAAATCCTTTTAAATGCCATACTTCGGGATAATTTGCCAAAGCACATTTGTGACAACTTAAAACCAATTATCAACCCTTATACCAATTATTTGTGAGGCTGCATATTATTTTGACCCCCCTACACCACAAAAATCCGGTTCCCTCCTCGCTTGCGGGGAGGGTTAGGGAGGGGTTCTTTCTATGCATCTTTATCTGAAATTGGTATTAGTCTCACTGACATTTTTAGACTTTGAAGTTGTCCCCCAATCACTTGTGTGTACACCGTAGGGAGTAAGGTTTGATAGAGTGAGATACTCCCATCCCCATAACTAATAACTAACGACTAATCCTTTTGACGCTAGCCATTCACGGTTGAAGATTCGGGACTGATACCGGGAACCGCTATCACATAAAATGGTAGCAATAGTATGTCCTGGCCCCATCTGTTTTGCTAAAGCCACAGCAGCTCCAACATTAATCCCCGTAGAACCGCCCATTAATAGCCCATCCTGCCGCAAAAGTTGATAAACCACCCGCAAAGCTTCTGTGTCATCTATTTGGATAGCATCGTCAATGGGTGCGCCTTCCATGTTGGCAGTGATGCGGCTATTACCGATGCCTTCAGTGATAGAACTACCCTCAATCTTAATTTCACCAGTTTTGATATAGCTATATAGTCCGCTACCCATAGGGTCAGCAACCACACATTTAACAGCTGGATTTTTTTCTTTAAGATACAAAGACACACCAGCAAAAGTACCACCAGTACCAGTTGCAGCAGTCCAGCCATCAATTTTACCGTTGGTCTGACTCCAAATTTCCGGGCCTGTAGTTTCGTAGTGGGCGAGGCGGTTGGCTAAATTATCAAACTGATTTGCCCAAATAGCATTATCTAACTCCGCGGCGATTCTGCCAGATAGTTTGACATAGTTATTGGGGTCTTTGTAGGGAACAGCCGGCACAGGACGCACTTCTGCGCCCAGAGTGGTGAGGGCATCAATTTTTTCTTGGGATTGGGTATTGGGAATAATAATCAGGCATTTATAGCCTTTGGCATTGCAAATATGTGCTAAACCAATGCCTGTATTCCCAGCAGTTCCTTCAACCACAGTACCACCCGGTTTAAGTAGACCCTTTTTTTCTGCATCTTCAATCATGTAAAGTGCAGCGCGGTCTTTGACAGAACCCCCAGGATTTAGAAATTCTGCCTTACCAAGGATTTCGCAACCTGTTTCTTCACTAAAGCTGTTTAACCGAATCAGTGGTGTGTTCCCAACAGTGCCGACAAATCCATTTTTGATATCCATTTTGACTTTCCTGAGTTCTGGTCTATAAAAATTTTGGCGTATAGCGGTGATAATATTGACAGATTTGGCAATCAAAATACAAATACACCATACACATTCTCATATAGTTAAAACTTCGATCACCTCACTCGCTCATTCTCTGCGACTCTGCGTGAGTCCCTGACACAATTATTTTAAATATTTCTGGAATGCAAGTGCAGCAAGTGGAATCTAACTTTTAGTGTTTCATCAGCCAGCAATACTAAATCCAGAAGAAGTTTCACTATGGTTATCTCAATTCCTTGTACTATAATATACAATAGACCTATTTTATTAGTGCTGTTATCATTTCATTGTTTTAGATGGAGTTGAGACTGATGACATCCCAAGATAATCGCCAGAAAGAAATAGAGCAACGAGAACGCAAATTGCGGGAAAGAGAAGTTGAATTACGACTGCGGGAAATGGAAACCGAGATTAATGCACCTATTCATCAAACAATTAAGCATCAGCCGGATAATTCCCAAAAACCCTGGATGAAAAAACTTGTTCTCGGTGGAAAATTATTTCTTCTCGGTGTAGCAACATTGGTAGCTGTGAGAATAGCCTCAGCAGTCGCGGGAATAATCATGATCTCTGCATTGGTGTGGATATCTTACAAACTATTTTCTGATTCCAAAAACAATCGTAGTTAATTACAGGGTAATTGTGATGAACCAACAACTTGATACTGATAGATTTATCAACGATTTAGAACGGGTCGCTCAAGTGCGTTCGGAAATTTCTGGATGTTTGAGCAGAATGGCTGATACTATTAAACAAGCAGAGTTGTCTGGGGAATCTTCTTCAGGAAAACTCAGTTTAGAACGAGATATTGAAGATATTACGGTAGCTAGTAAAAACCTGAAAAAAGGTGTGTTTCGCCTTTTAGTTTTAGGCGATATGAAACGGGGGAAAAGTACGTTTCTTAATGCCTTAATTGGGGAAAATTTACTGCCAAGTGATGTTAATCCCTGTACAGCAGTGTTAACGATTTTACGTTACGGTGCTGAGAAAACAGTCACCATTCATTTTAATGATGGTAAGCATCCCCAAAAGCTAGATTTTTCCAGTTTTAAGTATAAATATACGATTGACCCAGCAGAAGCTAAAAAACTAGAACAGGAGAAAAAACAAGCTTTTCCTGATGTTGATTATGCAGTTGTAGAGTATCCTTTAGCATTATTAGAAAAGGGCATTGAAATTGTTGATAGTCCAGGCTTGAATGATACGGAAGCCCGAAATGAATTGTCTTTAGGCTATGTGAATAATTGTCACGCAATTTTGTTTGTGATGAGAGCTTCTCAACCTTGTACTTTGGGTGAGCGTCGCTACCTAGAAAATTATATTAAAGGTCGAGGATTGTCGGTTTTCTTTTTAATCAACGCTTGGGATCAGGTGCGAGAATCTTTAATTGATCCGGACGATACAGAGGAGTTACAAGCTTCTGAAAACAGATTGCGGCAAGTATTTAAGGCGAATTTAGCTGAATACTGTACTGTAGATGGTCAGGATATCTACGAAGAACGTGTGTTTGAAGTTTCATCAATTCAAGCGCTGCGACGACGACTGAAGAATCCCCAAGGGAATTTGGCGGGAACTGGCTTTCCAGAATTTATGGGGTCACTGAATACTTTTCTTACCAGAGAACGTGCGATCGCCGAACTCCGCCAAGTGAGAACATTAGGTAGACAAGCTTGTAAGCATACCCAAGAAGCAATTTCCAGGCGTTTACCATTACTTGATCAAGATGTCAACGAATTAAAAAAACGGCTAGATTCTGTAGAACCTGAGTTTAATAAACTCACTAGTATTCGGGATGAATTTCAAAAAGAAATCATCAATACCAGAGATACCCAAGCGCGAAAAATTTCGGAATCTTTCCGTGGTTATGTCTTAAATTTAGGCAATACTTTTGAAACCGATTTCTTACGCTATCAACCGGAATTAAATGTTTTAGATTTCCTGAGTAGTGGTAAACGGGAAGCATTTAACGAAGCACTGCAAAAAGCCTTTGAACAATATATTGCTGATAAAGCTGCTAGTTGGACTTTAACTGCTGAAAAAGATATTAATGGCGCTTTTCAAGAACTTTCTCGCAGTGCTGCACAGTATGGCGCATCTTACAATCAAGTCACAGACCAAATTACCGAAAAACTCACCGGACAGCCTGTTAAAGTAAATACTCATTCCACCCCAGAAGATGATAAATCCCCAGGATGGGCAAAATGGGCCATGGGATTGTTATCTTTATCTAGAGGAAACTTGGCTGGTGTAGCTTTAGCTGGTGCGGGATTTGATTGGAAAAACATTTTATTAAACTACTTCACTGTCATTGGTGTTGCAGGAATACTGACAGCGGTTACAAATATTTTTCTCGGCCCCATTGGATTTGCTTTGCTAGGCTTGGGAGTAGGCTTTTTACAAGCAGACCAAGCGCGTAAGGAGTTAGTTAAAACTGCTAAAAAGGAGTTAGTTAAATACTTACCACAAATAGCCCATGAACAATCTCAAACTGTATACGATGCAGTGAAAGAGTGCTTTGATTCATATGAAAAAGAGGTAAGTCTGCGAATTAATGATGATATTGTCTCTCGCAAAGCTGAGTTAGATAATCTGATTCAGCAGAAAGAAACACGGGAAATAAATCGTGACAGTGAGTTACAACGGTTGAAAAAATTACAGGAAGATGTAATAGTTGAAATGCAACAAATTGAGGCAGTGTACAGTGATTTGTTGGCTTACTATAGCTGATAATTATTTCTGGTTTAGCAATTCTCTATGATAAAAATTTAGGGTGTGTTGTCTCGCAGCGCAATGCACCGGCAACAATTCCAGGTATAGCTTGTAATATTAAATAACTAACTGCTTTAAGAAGCCAAGAACGCCAAGGTGGAAAGGGTTATTTATTAAGTGCAAGTTTATATAGCAGTTTTTGCCTTATAGAGACGCAATTCATGCAGTCTTTTGATAAAATACGTAATTAATTAACCACAGATGTAGACGCGTTAGCGGTTTGCCGTAGGGTACACAGATAAATAATTGGTTTATTAGACCGGGAAGCACTATCGATAATTTATATAATCAGGCAAAGATGCAACAACAGTCTGAAGGTTACAGGAATTTAGCAGATTCTCTAAAATCTGCATCTGCATTACTAAATTTAGAATTTCGGTCATCATTGAATCAAGATATTATTACTGTCTGCAATCATCTAGTTAATCCCAGTTTTCGCATTGCGGTTTTTGGCCCTTTTAATCATGGTAAGTCTACTTTATTAAATGCTATCTTGGGAACTCGCACGTTACCAATTGATTTGATTCCCACCACAGGCGCAATGATTACTGTTAAATATGGTTCAGATGTGCGGACTCGCATCATTTTGGTAGATGGTACAGAAGTTGTTCGCAGTGGGACAGAGATTTTACAGCAATTTGCTATTCTTGATGGTAATAGACAGATGCGAAAAGATGTCGCTGCTGTGGAAGTGTTTTATCCCCATCCGCTTTTGAAAACTGGTGTAGAATTTATCGATTTACCAGGAACAAATGATCGAGAAGCACAAGATAATTTAGTTAAAGAGAAACTTTTAAGTGTAGATTTAGTAGTTCAGTTACTAGATGCGCGCAAGTTAATGACTTTAGGTGAACGAGAAAATTTGCGCGATTGGTTATCTGACAGGGGAATTAAAACAGTTATTTTTGTGGCTAATTTTCTGAATTTATTAGAACCTGAAGAACAGAAACAAGTCCAAAATCGCTTGCTATTTGTGGCGGAAAGTTTTCGTACAGATTTACCTCCAGGTTTTAGTAATTTATATCGGGTTGATGCTTTACCTGCTTTACGCGCTAGATTAAAAGGTGATGTAGCAGCTGCTAGTAGTAGCGGTTTAGTAGCATTTGAAACTGCGTTGCAGAATATTGTGAGTATTTTACAACAAAATAGCGGTGGTGTAAGGTTGCCAAGGGTGCAAGCGATCGCATCTCAAATTGAAGTATCATTAAAGGCTAAAATTGACCCCCTTTTAGATGAAGTTACCGCCATAAACGAGAAGCAAAATAAAGAAATTGTTATTAAAGAAAAGGCTGCTAACGTAATTAGTCAAGGTTTTACCAAAACGGTAAAAGAGTTATCTGATTGGCTACAATTACCTAATTTACTAAAAAAATATCAAACTGATGGTGCAATTGCATTAGCAGAAAATAAATTTAATACTTGGCAAACAGAAAGTATAAAGAAAGACTTGAAGGAGTTAAGGCTAGCTGTAATTAAATGGCTATATGATGCTTATGATTTCTTCAAAGAACAAAGACCAGAAGATTTATTAATTCTCTTTCCTAATCAACCGCAAATACCCCTACCACCAAAGCCAGGTAAAACTGATGAGTTAAGCGAACCGGGTTCAATTGCCGTGGGTGGTGGTATTGGTTGGTTATTAGGTGGACCACTAGGTGCTGCTGTAGCTGGGAGTATTTCTTATTTATTAAATAAGAAGATTCAAGAACAAGATGACCAATTAGCTAAGGAATCTTATCATCAGCAGGTTGCTAAACTTTGTATTCAAGCTATGGAAGATTATTTATCTAATTTCAGTAATCAAGGTTTATCAATCTTGGCTGAGTATGAACAAAAAGCTGATCAAGTTATTCGCTTTACAGTCACCCCAGAAAAGCCAGAAGTTACTCAAAAGCGTGCCGATTTACAGAAATTACAAAATTCTTTTAATCAGTTATTGCGTGAGTTAGAAAAATCAAAAATACCTTTAAATTATCAACCTTATGCAGAAATACCCAAAAACCAAGATACTAACCGTGTATATATTCCCAAACGGGAGAGAGTGACTTCCACACCTGAGAAGACGCAAACACAAACCAGGGTAGAATCTCCAAAACAGCAAGTTTCCCCACCTCCTAAAGCTTCTCCTCGTCCCCAAGAGGTGGACGCAAAATTTCGCAATTGGGAAGTTGAAGAAGAAATAGCGCAGATGAAAGCAGAAATGCGTTCTCCTGGTTCTCAAAATCGCCAACAACAGCAAACCCAAAATAAACAAGCATCTAACCCACCCAAAACCCAGGCGGAAAAAGATAAAATTGCTCGCGCTTATCGCATTTTGAAATTAGAACCTAGTGCTTCTTTGGCTGAGGTGAAACAGGCTTATAAAACTTTAGTGAAAAAATGCCATCCTGATTTATTTGTAAATCAGCCACAATTGCAAAAACAGGCGCTGGAAAAGATGCGGTTAATTAATGAGGCTTATGATATTTTAGCAGATAATTATAAGTGAATTTGATTTTAAACTAATAAGCGATCGCACATTCAGAAAAATATAAACATCGCTCTCAATCATTCTCACAACAATAGCCAAGAAGTAGAAGGTTTTCTATTTAATTTTATTCCTCCAATTAGGAATTACGAATTATATTCACATCTTCATAAATGTCTGTCATTGTCAAATTCAACCCAATAGAATCCAAACGCAATTTATCATCTTTACCCAAAATTTGCATTGACCAGCTACCCGAAAGTTCTCGGCGATAAACTTCTACTTTGATTTGGTTTTGGTAAACTAAGACATATTCTTGCAAGGTATCTAGAGTTTGGTAATTAATGCGTTTTTCTCGTTTATCTGTGGTTTCTGTTGAGTCAGATAAAACCTCGATAATTAAACTAGGATGAGTTTTAAAATATCTTTCTTTATCTTCGGGGTCACAGGTGACTAAAATATCAGGGTAGTAGAATATATCGGCATTTTGTACTTTGACTTTAAGTTTCATGTCTGAGATAAAAGCACGACAGGAACTTCCGCGAAGATGAGGACGTAATATGGTGAGAATATTACCTGATATGAGGTTGTGTTCTTCACTAGCACCCGCCATTGCAAAGACTTGTCCGCCTATATATTCATGACGAATATCGCTGGATTTTTCGGCTTCTAGGTATTCTGCAACTGTGAGAATATTTAGAGGAGATTGCATAGTTTTGATTGTTTTTGTGATTACCAAATTTTATCCATCTTCAAAACAAATCCTGATACAACGGGTTCGCCGCTAACAGTATCAGGATTTTCTAAACATTCTTCTGGTTGTCCAGGACGATAAATATAAACTCGGCGATGTTTACGGTCAATTAACCAAGCTAATTGGATTTCTGCTTCCTGCATATATTCTACCATTTTGTCTTTTAATGGTTGCAGGTTATCAGATGCTGACCTTAATTCAATCAGAAAATCTGGACAAATAGGGGCAAATTTTTGTTTTTGTTCTGATGTGAGTTGATTCCACCTGGCTAATTTTATCCAGGAAGCATCAGGCGATCGCTCTGCACCTGTTGATAGTTTAAACCCTGTGCTAGAATCAAAACAAATACCCGTGTTGTCTTGTTCTGCCCAAACATATAACTGTCCAGCTATATTAAAGTTGCGGTTTCCTGTTTCTGAACCTGTGGGCGGCATAATTGAGATTTCTCCACATTTATTCCTCTCAATGCGTAAGTCGCGGTTTTCTTGACAGAACTCAAAGAATTGTTCGTCTGTCATGGGCATTGATGAGGGAAAATGCAATATCAAAGGGGATGAAAGCATGGTAAATCTCTCCTACTTTGCTAACCCAAATAAGTTAATTATATCTATATATAAAAATGGTGGGTTCCGCGATCGCTAACCCACCCTAGGAATATACTAATATTGGTGTTACTGAAATTTACTTGTTAGGTTGAGGTGTCATCCGCAAATAAGGTTTGATTTCTTTGTAACCTTTGGGGAATTTCTCTTTGAGAACTTCGGGATCTTTCAATGAGGGTACAATTACGCAGTCTTCTCCATCTTTCCAGTCAGCTGGTGTGGCTACGCTGTAATCATCTGTTAATTGCAGAGAATCAATTACTCGCAATAGTTCATCAAAGTTGCGTCCGGTGCTGGGGGGATAGGTGAAGCTAAGACGCAGTTTTTTGTTGGGGTCGATAACGAATACGGAACGCACTGTGATGTTTGCAGCTGCGTTGGGGTGAATCATGTCATAAAGGTCAGAAACCTTTTTGTCTGCATCTGCGAGAATGGGATAATTGAGAGCAGTTCCTTGAGTTTCTTCGATGTCTCCTACCCAGCCATTATGGGAGTCAACATCATCTACACTGAGTGCGATCGCTTTGACGTTACGCTTGTCAAATTCTGGCTTCAGTTTGGCAACTGTGCCTAATTCTGTGGTACAAACAGGCGTGAAGTCAGCAGGGTGAGAAAACAGCACTACCCAGCTGTCACCCGCCCATTCGTGAAAGTTGATATCGCCGTGTGTAGAGGCTTGTGTAAAGTTGGGTACTGTATCACCAAGACGGAGAGTCATGCAAGATTCCCTGTAATTTAGAAAGGCTTATGTATTCTACATTGCGATCATGGCATAAATCACGGTTTCTCCATCGGCTTTTAGCAGTTTGTAACAAAATTTTAATTTTTTAACGTATCAAGAAGTACAAATTAATTAAATTTTAATAAACATAGCATTTCTTAATCTGTGATAATTTTTTGGTAGGCTTGGATAATTTGACGCGCGATCGCACTCCAACTAAAATACTCTAAAGCATATTTCTGGGCATTTATTCCCCGTTGCTGACATTCTTGGGGATTTTGCAAAGCTTCTCTAATTAATTCGACAAAAGCTTCTACCTCTGTTGCACCTACCCAACCCGACTTGCTATCACGCACCTGTTGCCAAATATGCACCTGGTCAGAAATAACCACGGGTATACCTGCTACCATAGCCTCAGCGACAGCAATCCCAAAATTTTCATAGTAAGAAGGCAAAACGAATAAATCAGCAGCTTGTAGTAAACTAGCTTTTAACTCACCACTGACAAAGCCTGTAATCGTAGTTTGCGATCGCAATAGTGAATTGGCAATCTGAGCTTTAATCTTTTGCTCATAATCTGGATCTTGAGAATTTGTCCCAGCTAAAACAAAGTGAAAATTGCACTCAGACTCTAAAAGCTGTTCTAAAGCTGGAATCAACAAATCTAAGCCTTTTTTTTGGTCAATGCGCGACATAAACAACACTAAAGGCGAATCTGGCGGTATTCCCAATTTATTGCGTACTAAATTCTCCTGATTTGCTATCTTTTCCGGGGGAATCACACCCAAAGGAATCACCAAATCTCGTGTGATTACCCCAAAGCGTTCTGATATTTTCGCTTCTTGTTCACTTGTAAAATGAATTGCTGCTGCATCAGCTAAATTACGCCGTTCAATAAGTCCAGCATAAATCTGTTTTAATTGCTTTTTCTTGCGTAAATCAGCCGGATCAAGAGTTCCCAAAGGACGCAAAATATAAGGTAGCTTTTGCTGATGACAGACCCTAGCCGCCGCACTGCTTACCGGAGAGAATAAAGCATGAATATGTGCCAAATCATATTCACAAGCGTGAACTTTTAACCATTTTAGTAAATCCAGAGAAAACTTATAGCGACGAAATGGCGCGCAACGAAAATAAATAATTTCATAACCATCTTGTTTCACTGGACAATTTAAAGTCACATCCAGAGATTTTTGTCCACTATCACCATTACTATCAGTTGTGAGAATCGTAACTTCTACGTTTTCTTTCGCCAAAGCAGAAGCCAGCCCAATTACCATTTGACTGGGACCACCATAAACCAGAGAAATAGAAGGAATAATTTGTAAAATTTTCATATTTTTGCGTTCTTCTTTGCGTCCGTATGCGAACCTTTAACTATTAACCAAAGTGAGTTAGACGGAACCTAACCCCAACCCCTTCCCTGGTAGGGAAGGGGCAAAAAATCTCTAATTTGGTACGAAATAATAGGCTTTTTAAGCCTCTCTCCTTACAGGGGAGAGGTTTGGAGAGGGGTTATATCCGTTAATCAATTCTTGATAAAACTCAAATTGCTGCTGTGCTAAAGCCTGATTAGTATATTTATTCATTGCCTTTTCGTAACCTTTTTCAGCCATACTCTCAGCAAAATCTGGTTTTTCCATTAACTGAATTAAGCAATTAGCCAAAGCTGGAATATCACCTTCAGGAAAGACTAAACCAGCATCACCAATTACATGGGGAATTTCTCCAGAATCAGAACCAATCACCGGAACTTTGCAAGCCATAGCCTCTATTAGGACATGACCAAATTGTTCTTTCCAGCCTACAGCAGTCAAAGTTTTAAATTTATAAGTAGTTTCTGAAGGTAGTACCAAAGTATTCATTAAGTTGATATAATTGACAACTTGATCATGGGGGACACTTTCGACCACAATCACCCGTTCTCTAATATTATTTTCTGTAGTAATTTTGATTAATTCTACTTGTAACTCTCCCCGTCCTAGTAATAATAATTTCCAAGGTTTATTTAAGATAGTTAATAAAGCTTGCAGCAGAGTCAATAAACCTTTTTCTGGGACAAAACGCCCCACAAATCCCACCACAAAATCATCAGAATTAATATCCAATTTATCGGCTAATTCTGGTTGCTTTTGCGGCATAAATAAGCGTTCATCAACACCCAATTGTGGCATAACTTTAATTTTACCTTGATATCCCCGTTCTCTGAGAACTTCTGCCCCATCTTGATTCCCAGAAATAATACCGTGACTATGGTTAAGATTAAATTTTTCTAATAAAGCAATAGGGAATTTTAGTTCGTAGGGCAGATTCCACCAAGTAAAAAAGATATTTTTTGCTTTGAGTCCTAATAGCTGATTCAGAACAATCATCTGAGTATATGCTAGTCCTCTAGAACCTTGTTCCACTTGGATAATTTGAGGGCGAAATTCTCGTAATAAAGAGATTAAGTCAGTTCCAAAGGTGAGAAGACCTTGATGATTTTGACTAAAGTTAGAAATTGGGACAATTTTAAAATTGCCTTCGTCGCGGTATTCAGTAGTAATAATTTTATTTTGTACACCCCCAGGTTTCCAGGTTTTAGGAACGACAACTGTTACTTCAATTCCTGGTTTTAATTGAGCTAAAGCGCGTAACTTTTCACAATTAAGGTCTACAATATAAGAATGACTTGCAACTAAGATTTTCATAAAATTTGGGTATTTGTTAATAGCCAGATATCAGAAATGACTAATGACCAATGACCAATGACTAAACTTGTTGATCAAGGTGACTATAAGTTTGACCATCATTCCAGATTGACTGAATGACAGTACCCAAGGCTTTGAAAAAACCTAAAGTGTAAAAAATCCCGCGAGTCACAATTTTCATGGGGGAACCACTTTTGTTACAAGGCGGGTGTCCGAGGACGTGACAGTCAAATAAAGCGGCGTAGAGACGTAAAGCTTGCATGGCGTTGAGGTTCTTTAGCCCCATTAAGAAATGATTGTGATAGAAGGTGAGTTGATACTTGAGCGATCGCATACTAATATCATGACAACCCCCAGTTTCTTCGCCCAAATGGATCAAACAAGCGTCTGGATCATACCAAATTTTATATCCCGTCTGTCGGATTCGTAAACAAAAGTCTGATTCTTCGCGCACCGCACTACCGCGAAACCTCTCGTCAAAGTTCAATCCGTGTTGAGTAAAAATTTCGCGGCGAAAAGACATATTGCAACCCCTGGCTGTGAGGACTTGCTGGGGTTTGATTGTGTGGACTAAATCAATGTGATACCAAGCAATTCCAGGGTCCATTGCTTCGGGAGGTAAATATTCAATCTGCAACTCTCCACCCGAATCACTTAATTTATCTCTGTCAAATACCCGCCCAGCCACAGCCCCAATTTCTGGATTCTGCACATAGTTTTTGGCATGGGCGGCTAAGAATTCCGGGGTGATTTTCACATCATCATCAATAAATAAAATTATTTCACCTTTTGAGCGCCGCACACCATAATTACGCGCCCCTGGTAAACTCGCCCAATCTAAGCGAAACCATTGAATTTTATCTGCGGCTGAGATTTCTGCTAGGTAAGATTGAATTTCTGGTTTGTGCGTGGGAGATTGGTCTACTACCAAAACCTCAAAGTTGGGATAGTGCTGATTTAAAACATCTATAATACTATCCCGCAGTGTTTCTTCTCTTCCATAGGTGGGAATAATGACAGAAATCAAAGGCAAATCATTCATCTTTTTTGATATTCAAATAAACTTGCGGTTTGATCATGGAATTGTCTAATGAAGTTACTATTGACCATTTTATTTCACTAACAATGGCAATAGAAGCGTTAAATTTTGATCGGGGAAACTTTCTGCTTTGTGGTTTTTAGCAGATGAGCATTTTGTCTTTCTTGTTTATCCAGGATTGGCAATTTGAACAGTAACCCGGCAGAAAACCAGTAGTATACAGCTACCGGATCAACATCTAAAGGATAATAGTAAGTGTTATAGCTAATAAATAGGATAAACACCCACAAAGCACCAGCATAAGTCCGGAGATTAGGGTCTCTGATCGAACGATATGTTTTGAAACCAGTAATTGTCAGGGTTGTGACCAAGGCGAAAAATCCCAGGACTCCCACAATACCTATTTCCCATAACAATTTAGGGTAGTATGTTTCTACAAGCTTGGTTCTACCCAATGAGCGAGCGGAGTTAGTCGCCCGACCTAAACCACTACCAATGGGGCTAGCTACATTCTGCCAATTTTCTTTAAACTGCTGGACGATAAAGGTTTCGGGAGGTGCAGCTTCCACTCGATTCACAAAACTATCTATCCTCTGTTGGACAACGCCTGGGTTAATTGCCATAGCTATTCCCAGAATCAGGGAAAGTGCTAGCCCCATCGGGATAAAGCGTTTCAGGTTACGAATTTCACCTGTAACTATTAGCAAGGCTGTAAAGCAGACAGGTACTAGGGCTAAGGAAATTCTCTGTCCAGAGATGACTGCATTGATAAAAACCGTTGCCAAAGAACCTAAACCTAGTACCCGCCAAATAATTGCCGGATCAGTGAAACTGGTGGCAAAGGCAAAAAAGGTGCTAGAAATCAAAAACCATGCCCATTGCCAAGGGGCTACAAAGGTTCCTGGTAATCGAATTACTCCCTGGCTAGGACTATAAAGTAGAGAACCCCCGAAATAACACCGGGCTTCTACTGTGGCTTTAAATAAATCTGCTCCTGTGGCGTTTCTAGTACCTTCACAGACTCCGCTTACTAGTAACATATATTGAATAATTCCCAGAGTACAGCAGATAAGTATGATTCCTACCTGTAGGCGCGATAAAAATAGGAAGTCTTTTTTATTCCGAATTAAATAGTAAGCACAGCCAATCAACGGTATATAGCCCAAATATACTTTGAGTCCCAGAATACCCATAGCTAAAGGATTTTCTTTGGCTGATGTTTCTAGAAGTCCCACGGCGGCAGGATTGAACTGTTGTCCACCATTGATAAATATCAGCGTTAGCAGGCAAAAACCCCCGAAAATAAACAGAGGAATCTTCAAAGCTTTGGGAATTATCAGTGGTAGCTTTTGCTGGCGGCAAGTCTGCCAAAATGCAATCAAGGCGGGAATGTAGAAAGAATCTTTAGCCAGTTGCAGAATGGGACTGTTGCCGATGTAGTAGGTGATCGTACCCCCAAAGGGCATATAAATCAGAAAAGCAAACAAGGCTGGGCGAGGATATTTGTAGGAAAAGGTCATGACCAGGATTGCCAAAACCCCAGGAATTACTGCCTTAATTCCACCTACGAAAAAAAATAGAATGCCAAATAAGACACTGGCAAAGACAGTTACGCCCAGCAGGGTGGTAAATTCTTTATGTGCTTGAGCTGCTTTACTTTTTTGGGCTAACCGTTCTTTGAGGCTAGAAGTTGCAGCTTGCTTGGTCTGCTGTTTTTTTGAGTTTTTCGATTTGCGTTTGGTGTTCAGCATATAGGACTCCTAGCATAAAATTGGATGGCGATATTTTAGGTAAAATTCCAGATTTGGGATTTTATCTGGGCATTTAACCCAAATCTACCTGTGGCAAATTTCCCAGACTTTATCGGGCTAAGTGTTGCTGGACTTGATAGACTAATTCGTTTGTCCAGTGGTTAGCCAGTTCTGCATTGGCGGCTTCGACCATGACTCTGATGACTGGTTCTGTACCAGAAGCTCGGACTAAGATTCGGCCTGCATCACCCATTGCTGTTTCGGCTAAGGCGATCGCTTGTTGTACTGGTATACAATTTTGCCAATTCAAACGGCGATCGCGATCTACAACTCGGACATTCCGCAAAAATTGGGGATAAGTTTCAAAGCTTTGATCTACCATTTCGCTGAGGGGAACACCAGCCTGTTTGACTAAAGCTGCTATATGTAAAGCTGTTAACAAGCCATCCCCGGTCATGGCGTAATGGCGGCACAGAATATGACCAGACTGTTCACCGCCTAACATTCCCCCAGTCCGCATCATTTCTGCTTGGACATATTGATCACCGACGGCGGTACGAATTAAGTTCCCACCTTGTTGTTCCCACGCCCTCTCAAAGCCTAAGTTGGCCATGACTGTAGAAACAATCAGGTTATCTGGCAGTTGTTGCTGTTGTTGTAAGTGTTTTCCCCACAAGTACAGAATGTAATCGCCATCGACTTCTCTACCAGTATGATCGACAGCTAAGACGCGATCAGCATCGCCATCAAAGGCAAAACCCAAGTCGGCGTGATGTTCCTGGACTGTGGCTTGGAGAATTGCTAAGTGAGTGGAACCGCAATTAACGTTAATGCGATCGCCATCAGCTTGATTATGTAAGCAGATTACCTCTGCCCCCATTTGGGTAAAGACTTTGGCGGCTAACCCAACGGCTGCACCCCAGGCTAAATCTAAAACAATTTTCAGCCCTTGCAGATTTTCCGTTTTCTGCAAAGATGCTTTCAAAGTTTCGCCATACTGATCCACTAATTCCCAGCGGGAATAATGCCGTCCACAATGACTAACTTTACCTGCAACTGTATGTCCACGTAGTCCCGCCTCAATCTCTGCCTGCAATGCTGGAGATAACTTCGCACCATTGCCATTAAAAATCTTAATGCCGTTGTCTTCTGGGGGATTATGGCTGGCAGAAATCATCACTCCACCGATCGCTTCACTAATACTGGTGAGATAAGCAACCGCAGGAGTGGGACATAACCCCAAATACCAAACCTCCACCCCGGCTGCTGTTAACCCGGCACTTAAAGCCATCGCCAGCATATCGCTAGAATTTCGGGAATCTTGCCCCAGGATGACTGGCCCTGGGTGACAACTATGATTTTGCAAAACCATACCCGCCCAAAAACCCACTTGTAATGCTAAGGGCGCATTCAGTAATTCTCCGACTTCTCCACGAATGCCGTCTGTGCCAAATAAGGCCGTCGTCGGTAGTGATAATAAGTTCAGTGCAAAATTGCCATCCAAACCTTTTGCTGGTTTGTGAGATTCGGACTTAGAACTACCTCGAATCTCGCCTTGGGTTTTATTTATAGATGTAACCATAAGTTTAAACTCCTCACACCATCACATTGGAAAATATCACTTTACACGTTAATTCAGCAATTTCAACTGAGCTAAACGTTTATCTGTAATATATACTGATTTTTATTTCAAAAATCAGCTTAATTCGATTTTTTTAAGTATATTTACTGAGGTTTTCTTTTTGGAAATGTCAGTATTTTATGTAACTCTAATTTTTTCGTATTTAATGGTTTTCAATGAAATTCTTCCTAGCGATAGTTATTTGCGGCTATTTGCCAAGTTTATCAAAGGCTGAAAAACTGTGAATATGAGAATTTTGCCGCGATATTAAAGGTAAAACCAAAATTTAGCTCAGAACCACAAAAAATTCATCAAAACTTGCTTATGGACTTTCTCAATTACTGAGCCTCATTGATGTTTGCATTCAAGTACAAATTCCGGCTACTTAAAAAATTTTAATATAAATTCTCATCAAATAGTTTTAATCTAACTTTTTGATGGTCTTTTTTAGCCATTCATAAATCGTAACTTCAGCAGTTAACCTTTTAAGTTGAGAAATTTAGTATGAGCAGCAATTTAGCCAGCAAATTACGTCTAGGTACTAAAAAAGCGCACACAATGGCAGAAAATGTGGGTTTTGTCAAGTGCTTTTTAAAAGGAGTGGTAGAGAAACACTCTTACCGGAAACTAGTTGCTAACTTTTACTTCATCTACTCCGCGATGGAAGAGGAGATGCAAAAGCACCATCAGCACCCGATTCTCGCGAAAATTAATTTTCCCCAACTCAATCGCAAGCAGACCTTAGAGCAAGACTTGAGTTACTATTTTGGTGCAAACTGGCGGGAAGAAGTGAAACTTTCGCCAGCAGGTGAAGCTTATGTGCAACGCATCCGCGAAATATCTCAAACAGCACCAGAATTACTTATCGCCCATTCCTATACTCGTTACTTGGGTGATCTATCCGGGGGTCAAATTCTGAAAAACATTGCAGTCACAGCGATGAATTTGTCTGAAAATCAAGGTACTGCTTTCTATGAATTTGCCGAAATTACCGACGAGAAGGCATTCAAAACCCAATATCGGCAAACTCTGGATGAATTACCCCTGGATGAAGCTACAGGCGATCGCATTGTCGATGAAGCTAACGCCGCTTTTGGCATGAACATGAAGATGTTCCAAGAATTGGAAGGTAATCTGATCAAATCCATCGGTGTCATGCTGTTTAACAGTCTCACACGCCGCCGCCATCGTGGCACCACCGAACTCGCTACGGCTGAATAACATAGTCAACAATCAGGAGTGATTTTCATCACCCTTAAAATCAAAATACTAAACTCAGCTTTATCCAGACAAAGGGTTCAAATCCCATGATTTCTCAAAGCTTTTAATTCTGAATGGGGAAGTTACCAAAGTTTAAAGCCTTGATAGATATGGGTTCCAGCCGATGGAGTCACCATCAGGTAAATGGATAAAGTTGAGTTTAGTCACGTTTTACTTAACTTGCTGGCAAAATAAAACTTTGAAATCTTCCTGACAAGTCAAGTTAATCTGTTTTATGGGTTAACAAGTAATAATATTGTGCTTGTAAAATATTTAGAGTATGGATAAGACTTAAGGAATCAGAATATGGAAGTTTTGTTTTGTTTTGATGGCAAGTATGAACAACACTTTGGTGCAGCTGTAACTTCCCTGATATTGAATAACCTGGATAATTTAACCAAAGTCCATATAATAACTAAAAAAATCACTAGCAACTTTCAGCAAAAAATTGATCAACTCAAGACACAAGCTAAAATTGATTTTTTGATTTATGAAGTAGACGATGCAGAAGTTAAAAACTTAAAAGTCTCTCAACATATATCTTCTGCTGCATATTATAGATTACTAGCTGCGGAGATTTTGCCAAATAATCTTGATAAAATACTTTATCTTGATTCCGATTTAATTGTTAATGGTTCAATTCTAGAACTATATAATTATGACATATCGAATTATATAATTGCAGCTCATGGCAAAAAAGTTGTCACCAACAAAAAAAGGCTAGAACTTAATAGCAATTACTATTTCAACTCCGGTGTCATGTTAATTAACTTAGAAACTTGGCGCAATCTGAATATTGGGAATAAATGTATTGAATTGATTCGCGATCGTCCTGAGATGATCAAGCTATGGGATCAAGATGCTTTAAATAAAGTGATTGATGGTCAATTTCTGAATGTAGACCCAAAATGGAATTCATTGATTGATTTATATGGGGGTAATTCCCAAGCTAATGATCAATCAATTGTAGTTCACTTTACTGGTTCTTTAAAACCCTGGCATAGCTGGTGTATTAGTCCTGATAAAGGGATTTACTGGACATACTTAAAAAAATCACCTTGGTCAAATTGTCGTCCAGAAATACCTGATAATTTTCCCCAATTCTTATCTGCAATTAAAGCAATTTTCCAACAGATTAAAAATTTAAGTAAATCCACTAAAAAATAAGTAAACTTGCTCTGTGATTATAGTAATTCGCTAAAAACACCCCACCCCTAGCCCCTCCCCGCAAGCGAGGAGGGGAACTGGATTTCCGCTTAAACCTTGTTTTTAGGGGCGGGAAACCCTTTCTGGATAAAGATTTGTGTCTACCGTAGCGCAAGGGAGGAGGGGAGACAAAGCATAGAGTTATACTTGTAGACTTTGATAAATTTAGGCGTAGGTTGGGTTATTCGCGTTAGCGTTGCGGAGCAAGAAACGGAACCCAACGCCAAAAATCTTTGGTTTTGTGGGATTTCACTTCGTTTAACCCAACCTAAATTTCTTTTCTTTCATCAGAGTCATAAAAAAGCGTTAGACACCAACAAAGGTTTCATGAACCAATTTTTGAGCATTCCTGTGAGATTTCAGCTTAGAATAACTGAGTCAAACTTGAAAATCAGCTTACCACCAGTATTCTAATTTGTAATTATTGACACTTAAAATCCAGTGGAAATCAGGCAAAAGCAAAATTATGGCTACAAAAATTCCTGTCACAGTGATTACAGGCTTTTTAGGCAGTGGTAAAACCAGCTTAATTCGCCACCTACTACAAAACAACCAAGGTCGCCGCATTGCAGTGTTAGTCAACGAGTTTGGCGAACTGGGTATTGATGGCGAATTGTTGAAATCTTGTCAAATCTGCCCCGAAGATGGGGACGATGAAAGTAATATTTTTGAATTAACCAACGGCTGCTTATGCTGTACCGTGCAGGAAGAATTCTATCCCACGATGCAAGAATTAATCAAGCGGCGAGATAGTATTGACTGTATTTTAATTGAAACTTCTGGTTTAGCTTTACCAAAACCGTTAATTAAAGCCTTTCGCTGGCAAGAAATTCGCGCCGCCGCTACAGTCGATGCAGTGATTACCGTAGTAGATTGTGCAGCAGTAGCATCAGGCACATTTGCCAGTAATCCAGATGCGATCGCCGCCCAACGGCAAGCAGATGATAGTCTAGAACATGAAACACCCTTGCAAGAACTGTTTGAAGACCAACTGGCTTGTGCAGACTTGGTGGTGTTGAATAAAACTGATTTAGTAGATATTGCCACCAAACATCGAGTAGAGGAATTGATTAAGCAAGAGTTGCCCAGAGTGGTGAAGATTGTGTCAAGCGATCGCGGTAAACTGGATGCTTCTATCTTATTAGGATTCCAAGCCGCAGTGGAAGATAATTTAGATAGTCGTCCCAGCCATCACGACAGCGAAGAAGACCACGAACACGACGAAGAGATTACCTCAACTCACTTAGTTTTAGACCGCACCTTTGACCCAGAGAAACTGCAAGCACAACTGCAAAAACTGGCTAACCAACAAGAAATATATCGTATCAAAGGCTTTGTCGCAGTGGCTAACAAACCCATGCGCTTAGTAATGCAAGGTGTCGGAACTCGATTTGATAAATTTTATGATCGTCCCTGGAAACCACAAGAAGCTAAACAAACCAGTTTAGTTTTCATTGGTCGTGATTTAAAATCTTCAGAAATAGAATCACAATTGGTAGCTTTATAATCTCCCCAAATTTATGAATATCTCGCAACTATTTGACATTGCCAATATTTTCGTTTTACCCTTTTGGGTGTTGATGATTTTCCTACCCAACTGGAAATTAACACGGGGGGTAATGTCATCATATTTACCTTTTGTGGTGCTGGCTGGCACATATTTGTATTTGTTTGTCAACAGCATTACGCCAGAAAATGCCGCAGCTTTATCCAATCCCCAATTAGCCGATATTGCCCGATTCTTTAGCGATGAAACGGCTGCTGCAACAGGTTGGATTCATTTTCTAGTGATGGATTTATTTGTCGGTCGCTGGATTTATTTAGAGGGTCAGAAAACAGGTATCTGGACAATTCACTCTATTGCCTTATGTTTGTTTGCTGGCCCTTTGGGTTTACTGTCGCATATCTTGACTGACTGGATTACTAAGGCTTTTTTCCCCAATTCACAGACAGGTGAAGCGGTAGTAGAAGAGGCTGTTTCTTCCAGTAGCAGTTAGATTCAGAAAAATTAACCACAGATAAACACAGATATAGCTGGGGAGTGGGGAGTGGGTTAAAACATTAGTCCGTAACCCAGCATAAACTTCAGGATAATGGTGGGTTACGCTGCGCTTTAGCGAAGCCATGCCCCTTGGGCTATACCCACCCTACAATTTTTGGGTAATTTATTTTTTGGTGTTCCCTTATCTGTTTATGTCTTAACCTTCTTGGCGGTTGCTATAAATATTCTCGTGTTAGGCAATATTAGGTTTATTTTTGTGGGTTGGGCTTTTTTACCGCCCATTTATCCCAACAAAGCCTCGCAAATATGGGGTTAACCTGTGGGAAGCAAGCTACGTTCCTTGCTCCGCAACGCTGAAGCGAACAACCCAACCTAGTACGTAGATATTTATCTCTGTTTTTCGGTGCTAGATGATGATGAAAGTTGAGGATGTCTATAATTTGCATCTACCCAACAACGTGGTAGACCTTCACCAGAGGGGAATATGAGATTTTGCTTTTTATAGGCATCCGGTTCTTGTTCTTCTTCACCTAATTGGTCTTGGGCGTGGATAATGTTAGTATTGGGATCGATTAATTCCTGAATATCAAGAACTTTGATGATATCTTCAGAATCTTTGAGTTGTAAAAACATCTAATTAACCTCACTAAATTTGTAATCACAATTGATGCGAATTTTCCGAAAAATTTCTTACTTAATGAGATTTTTCCACCAGTTTCTTAAACCGCAGATATGCCTGTTCTGGCGTTAGCGGTTCCGATTCTTCTTCGTTGGGGATGTAGTATTGCCTGCTGTCAGGAAAATGGCGCACGAGAAAACTGGGTATTAAACCCAAGCTTAAAGCTTTTTTACCAAGTTCTTCTGCTGTTTCGGCTAAACTGTATTCGTCGTGAAACTGATATGTACTCATATCCTTCACCTCCTGGTCGAGGTTGCCCAAAAAGCAAATGATTAACGCTCAGAACGCAGAAATTAAATCTGACTTTGATATTTTTCTAAAATATCTACTAGGTTTACTTGGCATTGCAGTGGTAGTAGATCATTTAAAGGCAATTCTTTTCTCCCACCACCAATTTTTACGGGGATAGATTCCAATACTGCTATCACTCGGTCTTCATCTACAGTTTTAGAACTAATTAAGGGATACATCTGTTCAGCCACGACAGTATGTAGTTTGGCATCAGATAAATAAAGATGCCACTTAGCAATGTCTATATAGACGGCTTCGCCAATTTCGGCAGCTAGGGCTTCCAGTAATTCTGTGGTGTGAGTTGTCGCCATAAAAATCACCTTATATCAACAAAGAGCGTTAACTATCAGGGTCTTTAATATTATCGCGCAATTATCAAGCTGAATCTACCACCACAGGTTATAACCGCCCTAGCCTCAACAGTCTGTCTTCAGGTGGATTTCGGTGGAGTTTCGGTATAGTTAGCGATCGCACTAATATAAATCAGATGCACCAACAATACTAATATCCAACCTGCTGTTAACCAGGGTAGCCACTCCCAGGTAGCTGCTTTGAGGTTGTGGATAAACCATAAACTAGAATTAACAGCTGTAGTCAGTGCTACATGAACAGCAAAATTAATCCGGTCATCTAACTTGCGGAATGCTGGGTCTTTGCGGTCGGGTTTGCGAGGCCAACGAGGAGGCATAAAAATTTATTTATTACAGACTTGAACACAGTAGAAACACAGCTGATTGCCATGTACTTACTCATTTTAAGGTTTTTAGGGTTCTCTGGCCACAAAACCTCGAAAATCAGATCAGGTACAAATTTATCTGTGTTCATCTGTGATTAGTGACATCTGGTGATCAATCTTGATTAATCGCTATGAATATTACCAACTACAGAAGCTATCAAAGACAAATATTTCTACATCAACCAATTGGTTGAGCTTTTAATTTATCTTCGTAAAAAATGATTCATCTTTTTGACAGACGGAGTTAATTCCTTAACTTGTCAAGATATTAATAGGACTTACGCATAATCTACGTTTTCTTGGCGTTCTTGGCGGCTTGGCGGTTCGATAAATCAAGATTTTTGGCAATTGTTGCGTAAGTCCTGATTAATAAGCATTAGAGGTTGATCAAAATGACGAAAGCAAATCCCGTTGAAATCCAAAAACATTTGAAAGGTGTTGATTATCCGGCTAGCAAGCAAGAATTAATTCAGCACGCACAAAAACAAGGCGCGGATCAAGACTTACTTTCCATATTAGAGCAACTACCAGAAAACCAAGAGTACGAAACTCCAACTGATCTCAATAAAGCCATCGGCAACATTATTTAGATGATGCTACTGGCGAGGAATAGTCGCCTGATTTCCCGCCAGTTTTACTTACTAGTTGAATCGATTCAATTACAATAGACTTTTCTAAAGCTTTGGCCATATCGTATAAAGTCAAAGCCGCCACAGAAACGGCTGTTAATGCTTCCATTTCTACACCTGTTTCGGCTTTGGTTTTGACTATGGCATGAATTTGATAGCCAGGAAGTTGGGGGTCGGGTGTGACTTCAACTGTAATTTTTTGTAGTGGCAAAGGATGACACAGGGGAATCAATGTAGCTGTCTGTTTAGCTGCCATAATTCCCGCCAACCTCGCCGTGGCTAATACATCCCCTTTTGGGGCATTGCCGGCTTGAATTGCAGCGAAGGTTTCTGGCAACATTCGCACCTGAGCCACGGCTACTGCTTCTCTGATAGTAGGCACTTTTCCAGACACATCAACCATCTGTGCTTCGCCCTGATTATCAAGATGCGTTAAATCGGCAGAATTAGATAAAAAATGGTCTTGCATTATTTTGATAGTAGTGTTAATATGAAATTCTTGTGAGGGTGTGTAGCTCAGTGGACTAGAGCACGTGGCTACGGACCACGGTGTCGGGGGTTCGAATCCCTCCTCGCCCGTTTGAAAAAAGAAAAAGGCAAAGTAGAGATAATTCTATTTTGCCTTTTTTTAATTTCTAGTACAGAACGGCTGAAATTTTGACTTTTGACTTTTGATTTTTGACTTCCGCGCAGCGGTACTAGTTGCCATTATTTAACGCATAAGTATCTTTAGCACGCCCCAAAGCAAAGCGCAGGGAATTGTTGAGGTCATGGCTAGACTGGGTGAGAAAGATGATAATCGCTAAAAAAGTTAAACCAGCACCATAACCAAACATATTGCGGTAACCTACTTGTTCGGCGATGGAACCGAGAACCGGCCCGGCGATCGCAATCCCAATATCCAATCCGATCAAAGATACGCCAAAGATTCGCCCTCGTTCATGAGGTAGGGCGCGGTCTGTCATCATCGCCGCCATCATGGGGATTGCTGTCCCAGAAGCAGCACCTTCGACAAATGCTGAGAGTAAGAACATCGGGGCGCTGTTGGCTTGCCAAATACCTACCAATGCTAAGGTGAAGGCAATCAAGCTGAGGGTGATAAATAAACCTCTGCCATATTTATCAGAAGCTCGACCAGTGAACAACCTGACGTTAAAACTGGCGATCGCAGCTACTGTATAAAACAGTCCTGGATTCAAATCTATATTAGTTGATTTGATAAACAACGGCACAAAGGTATGCAAAGTACCTAAAGCCACACCAATTAACAACATGACAATTGCGGGAATCCGCACACGAGGACTGAATAGAAGTCCCCAAAATTGGTGATCAGCGGGGCTGGTATGGAGGGAATCAGCGATAGGGGGATTGATGATAGGTACAATACATAACATTCCTGCCAAACCCAAAGCCGCAGATAAGATAAATAATGGAGTGTAACCAGCTGCGGCTTGTAAATATCCCCCCAAGGCTGGGCCAATGGCTACACCCATCGGATTGACCAAACTCATGTAGCCAATCACTTCACCACGATTTTTTGCAGGGGCTAAATCTCCTACTAATGCGATATAAGCAGTCCCAAAAGCGGCAATACTGATGCCGTGAAAGGCTCGTAACACCATTAATGGGATGATTGTCGTGGCGAAGATATAACCTAGAGGTGCGATCGCAGCTGCTGACATCCCAATTAGCAAAACAATCTTACGACCCCGGCGATCGGCTAAATTGCTACACCAAGGGCGAAATAGCAACATCCCGATAGCAAAACTACCCATAACAATGCCAATCTGTTGACTGGTTGCGCCGATATCTTCGATATACAGGGGTAGAGTGGGCAGTAATGAAGCAATGCTAGACCAGAATAATAAACCTGCTGTAAATAACACCAGCAGGTTACGTCGTAGTTTAGCGTCCAATGTATGAAGAACTTTCAAAATAAATGTAAGTTTATTTCCAGAGTGTTAATCACATTGTTACGTTACTTAACATTTTTCGCTACTACTTCTCGCACCCGATAGATGGGACGACCTTGAGATTCATGGTAAGTCCGCATCAATAATTCAGCTAACAGACCAAAGCAAAACAACTGTACCCCAGTGACTAGCAGCAGAACTGCCAAAATCAGCAAAGGGCGATTACCGATAGCTTCACCGAAAGCTAATTTAATAAAAGTTAAGTAAATCCCAATCAGCGTTCCTGTCACCATCGAACCTAAACCCAATAGCCCAAAAACGTGCATCGGGCGGGTAAGGAACTTCTTCATAAAGTAGATAGTTAACAAATCCATCATCACGCGGAACGTCCGCCAAATGCCATACTTACTGCGACCAAAGCGCCGCGCATGGTGACGCACCTGGATTTCGGTGATTCGCGCCCCTTCAATGTAAGCCAAAGCAGGTAAAAATCGGTGCAGTTCACCGTAGAGATTCATATCTGCCAAAACTTCCGACCGATAAGCTTTGAGAGAACAACCGTAATCATGTAACTTAACTTCGGTCACTTTTCCAATTAGCCAATTGGCAATTTTAGAAGGAATTAAGCGGGAAACTACCGCATCTTGGCGTTCATGTCGCCAACCACTCACCAAATCATAGCCTTCTGCCAATTTAGCTAATAATAAGGGGATATCAGCCGGGTCATTTTGCAAATCAGCATCCAAGGTGACAATCACTTTGCCGATCGCATACTTAAACCCAGCCGCCATCGCTGCACTTTGTCCATAGTTACGACGCAACAGCACCGCCTTTAAATCAGTCCGGATTTTTGCCTGTTCCTTGAGAAATTCAGCCGATCCATCTGTAGAACCATCATCTACACAAATGATTTCATAACTAAAATTACTAGAGATGATATTGGAAGCGATCGCCTCTAGCAAAAGTGGTAAACTTTCCACCTCATCCCGCACCGGCACAACCACGGAAACATCGGGGACAATCACCGAAATCGCCCCAATTTCCCCATTTAACTCCTTGGAAATTAACCCACCCTTCATATTTCTCAGCGTCTCTGTGGTTTGTAACTCTTCATCACCCTACCAGCACCTCGCAGCTGCTGATAATATGACTGACTTACCCTATCGCCCTGTTCCGAGAGAATATCAATTCCAATCCCATTTCGCCCCTGATCTTTTCCCGAACTATGAATGTAATAACCATCACCCAAATACAGCCCCACATGAGTAGCCTTTTCGGGAGTGCCAAAAAACACCAAATCCCCAAGCGCTAACTCTGTCAAAGGAATTTTCTCAGTAAAAGCTTCCTGTTGATAAGCATCTCTGGGTAACCAAACACCCACCGAAACAAAAGCCGCCTGCATTAACCCCGAACAGTCGTAATTTGGCGCGACTGTACCACCCCACAGATAATAATTTGACTGTTGCATCGCTTTTTGGGTAAAAGCAATCACATTTGGTAGTAGTTTCGTAATTTCAGACTCAGAAAATGATTTAGCCTGATAAAGTACAGTAGCAGGTTGTAATATACCCAAATCGGCAAAAGATACCCACCCTGGATAGTCATCCTCACACAAACACACCTCCACTGCTGACACCTGATGATTTGATCTGATCCGCAAATGTCGCCCAGCAGCTGCTTGAGTTGTCAGGCGCGTACATTCAGGAGAGTCATATAAATTCAGGTCAGCAATACAGTGGTATTCTGCCGATGTCAAATTTATGATTTGGGATTCTGGATTAGAGAGCATTCTGCAATGATTTTCTTTAGAAAAGACGAACAACTCGAAAATATTGGTAATGGCATTTTAGAGGCAACTTGGTCAACATTTCCCACTTTAGCCCGTAACCAAGTCGCTTTAACTTGGATTGTTTACGATCCCCCAGTCCCTGTAAATACTGGTGGGGCTTTGACTCCTGACGCTTTTTGGAATCATTCAGTCCGTGGTTTTACTTATCGCGGTGTTGAGCGGATTTACCCGGCGAGTGTAGTCAAACTGTTTTATTTGGTAGCTGTGAACGAATGGCTGGAAAAAGGCATGACTTCGCCTTCCCAGGAGTTGTCAAGAGCCTTAAAAGATATGATTGTTGATTCTAGCAATGATGCTACCAGCTTAGTTGTAGATATCCTCAGTGGCACTACTTCCGGCCCAGAGTTACCTGTTGGCCCCTTTGAAACTTGGAAATATCAGCGTCAGATTGTCAACCGCTATTTCCAGTCTTTGGGCTGGGAGGAAATGGAAACAATTAACGTCTGTCAAAAAACTTGGGGTGATGGCCCCTATGGTAGGGAACGGGCATTTTATGGGGAAATGCTCGATAATCGCAATATGGTAACTACCAATGCGATCGCCAAGTTAGTTCATAGTATTGTGGGTGGGGTGGCAGTGTCTAGCGCGCGATCGCAAGCCATGATGAGTTTGCTCAAACGTAGTCTCAACCCTGATGATTCGCCCACTGACGTTGAAGAAGATCAGGTAACAGGTTTTTTGGGGGGTGGACTTACTCAAGATGCTCAAATTTGGTCAAAGGCCGGTTGGACAAGTCAAGTTCGCCATGACGCAGCATATATTGAGTTACCAGAACAGCGTCCTTATATTTTAGTAGTATTTACTGAAGGTAAAGCCAACGCTAAAAGGCGGGATATTTTACCTTTTGTTTCTCAGCTATTTGCCAAAGAAATTAGTAGTCTATAATTCGTAATTCGTAATTCGTAATTCGTAATTAATCATACATTTCTCTGAATTTATCAATGATGAAAACAGAAATACAAACAATATTTCCACTTATCAAATTTGTTTATGTGTTTTTAACTACAAATTACGAATTATTTTTACCAAGCCATGACGGCGCAGGTGTGGGCAGTATGGCAAAGCTCAACCGAATTTTTTCCCATCACCTTTTAAGTTGATTTTATCATGCACCTTGAGATAGATTTAAGCAGAATTGATTAAACAGTATATTTAGATATGTATTAGATCATATTTCACAAAGTTTCATCCTAAATCAATTATTTTCATGGCAAAATACCAAATCCTGATTTAGTGTGTTAGTAAATTTGTTTTTAGGTTTTCTATGACATCCCCTGATCCGCAAACTGATTTTGCAGACAATCTTTCACAAACCTCAGACAAGTCACCCTTAAAACAACGGCGGTGGCTACGATTATTGTTAGCTTTTATACTAATTTTTGGTGGTGGCACGGCTATAGTTTGGCGTGTTCTAAACCCTCCAAATCAAGCACCAGTTACTAATATTAAAACTCCAGGGGTAAGAGTCAAGGTATCAAGAGTACAAGTTGGTACTGTTGAGGAAAGTTCAGACTTTGTTGCTAGCTTAGATTCTCAGCGTTCAGTACAAATACCATCAAAAATTCCGGGACAAGTTACCCAAATATTTCTCAAATCCGGAGATCCAGTTGCAGCCGGAACAGCAATTATCCAAGTAGACTCTAGACAAGCAACAATCGCTGAAACTAATGCTGCGAGACAAGCTGCTGTCGCCCAACTGGAAAATTCCCGTGCTAAAGTTCAGTCCTTGTCAGCAGCACGCCAATCTCAAATTACTGATTTGCAATTGCAGCAACAGGAATATGATCGGTATGCTGAATTAGCAAATCAAGGAGCCGTATCTCGACGTTCTAGGGATCAGTATGCCAGCAGACTGGCTACAGCCAAGGCGAATCTTGGTGCAATTAATGCTCAGATTCAAGCAGAGCAAATCACCATATCACAGGCTGAAAAAGCCTTGCAACAAACTGAGGCAAATACGAGAAACCAACAAGTCCAGCCTCAAAATTACAAAATCACAGCCCCTTTTAGCGGCATAGTTGGCAAAATTCCGGTGAAAGTAGGTGATTTAGTCAATACTTCTACGCCACTGGTTACTGTTTCACAGAAACAACCTTTAGAAGTAAATATTTCTGTTCCACCTGAAGAAACCACCCAATTACGGAAGGGAATGCCTGTAGAAGTTTTGAATCCACAAGGTCAAATTCTGAGTACTAGTAAAATATCTTTAATTGCTCCTGATACTAATAATGAGCAGCAATCAATTCTAGTTAAAGCACTTTTTAATAATTCCGAAGGTCAGCTAAAACCCGATCAATTAGTGCGGGCGAGAGTGATTTTGAATCAGCGTTCTGGGGTATTAGTTCCTACAAAAGCAGTGTCTCGTCTAGGTGGGGAAACTTTTGTCTATGTGATCAAAAGGGAAGAATCGCCACAAGGGATATCTCAACTCATAGCTCGGCAAAAGCCGGTAAAGTTAGGCAATATTAAAGATGATCATTATCAAGTTTTGGCAGGATTACAGCCAGAAGATCAAATTGTGACTTCAGGACTGTTAAATCTCAAAGATGGTGTGCCGATAGTACCTGAAACTTTGTGATCAGTAACTGGTAATTAGTAATTAATCAAGTTTTTTACTAATTATTAGTTAGATTGCAATTTTTTGGTCTTGGTTTTCACTGAAGCTTAATATAGTATTGAGGTCATCTTCTTCCTCCTTGAGTACATGGTACAGTTCCCAATTTTGTTGAAGATTGAGCCAAAACTCAGAACTATTTCCCAAGAACTTAGACAGACGTAATGCAGTGCTTGGGGTTACACCACGCTTCCCATTCACTAGTTCATTAATTCGCTGGTAGGGGACATGAATTGATTGTGCAAGTTGAGTTTGCGATATTTTCATTGGTTCTAAAAAATCTTTAAGCAGAATTTCTCCCGGATGTGTCGGAGGTCTATTTTTTGGGGTTCTCATATGCGTATTACTTCTTAATGATAATCCACTATTTCAACAAGAGATGGTCCTTCTGGTGTCCATGCAAAACAAACTCGATATTGGTCATTAATGCGAATACTGTAATCACCTTTTTTATCTCCTTTTAGTGCTTCTAACCTATTGCCTGGTGGCACTTTCATATCATCTAAACAAAAAGCTGCATTCAGTTGGTCTAATTTTCTCTGTGTAACTTCCCAAAGATTAGTGGAACACTTCTTTCTAGCATCTTTTGAGTCCTTACCATCGAAAATATCTTCAGTTCCTTTATCTTTAAATGATACTATCATTTTAGCATGATAACACGGCTATTATGCTAAAATGTCATGATTATAAATTTATTCTTGTTTAAAAAATATCGGCTGGGTCTGCGGAGTTTAATTTTCGCATAGCGATCGCGCCGGAAATCAAACACATGGTCAGTGTCAAAATTAAAACTAAAATTATCCGGTCAGGAGTCATAAATAGCGGTAATTTTGTTACATTGCGGGTAAAGGCATACATAAAAAAGGAAACAACACCACCAGGAACAAAACCGCAGATAGCTAATATTAATGCTTCTTGAAATACGACCAATAATAAATAGGTATTACGATAACCCATTGCTTTGAGTGTGGCATATTCAGGCAAGTGATCCATGACATCACTGTAAATAATTTGATAAACAATAATTACACCCACGAAAAAGCCGATGGTCACACCCAAGGAAAAGATAAAACCAATCGCGCCATTTTCTTGCCAATATTTCTTTTCAAAATCAATAAATTCTTGACGGGTGAAAACTTGCACATCATCAGTCAGGTAAGACTCCAAGGCTTTGGCGACTAAATCCGCATCACTACCCGGTTTGAGGTTAATTAAACCTAAATTAACTTGACCTGGTTGTTGTCCTGAAAAAATCCGCAAATAGTTTTGGTCACTAGTGATCACACTAGCATTAGCTACAAAAGAAGCGCCAACTTCATACAAACCGCCAATTTGCACTTTACGCCCTTGCAGTTCTGTGGTGACAGGTTTACCCTCAGCAATTTGTGCGATCGCCTGTTCATATTTTCCGCTAGAGTTGCGGTCAAATAACAGCGTGTTGGGATATTTAATCTGATCCAGTCTTTGATTTACTTCCGGTAAATTGAACGCTGGTTGTTCTGGATTAAAGCCGATGACTAAAATTGATTCATCCAGCTTCGTTTGGGGACTTTTCCAAACACCTAAGCGGACATACAAAGGATTAACAGACTCAATTTCCGAGAAGTTAGCAGCTTGAAACAAACGACGACGAGGAAAACTACTGAGAAGCCCGAAATTTTGCGCTTGGCGGCTCACCAACACCACATCAGCTTGTAAAAGTTCATGAAAGCGAGTATTACTATCATATAAAGCCGATTGAAAGCCTAACTGCATTAACATCAAAAAGTCAGCAAAAGTAATTCCACAAAGAGCTACTAAAAACCGGCCTTTTTGCTTCATTAATTGCCGCCAAGCTAAAGGAATTTTACGCTTAAACATACGGATAATAACTAATGACTAAGGACTAATGACTATTTCAACATTCACCTGAAGATTGGTAAAATTAGCCACTTGCTGACTAGAAGCTTCATCTAAACGAATTTTGGCTTCAATTACCCTGGCATCTGTAGCGGCCGTGGGGTCACTATCTAACACATCTTTCTTAGCCACCTTCAAGCCAATACGATCCACTGTGCCGCTTAATTCACCTTTAAAAGCATTACTAGAACTGGTAATGATCGCAGTTTGACCAGGGCGAATTTTAGCAATATCACTTTCATAGATTTCGGCGATCGCATACATCTGATCAGTTTCCCCAAGTTCGACAATTCCCTCCTCGCCGATGGTTTCACCGGGACGAGCTTGAACGCGGAGAATTTGACCTGCTTGGGGAGCGCGAATGTATGCGACATCCAGCTCAACTTGCATTTTTGCCACAGTGGCGATCGCACTATCGACTTCTGCTTGTGCTATGGCTACATCTGTAGGACGTACCTCTGCTGTTTGCTCTAAGGTGGCTTTGGCTTCTTGAATCTGTGCTGTGAGAGTGCGTTGAGTTCTGCCTAAACTGGCTTTAGCACCATTTAATTCCTCTTCGGCGGTTTTGACGGTTAATCTGCGAGTATCGAGGGCTGAAGCAGCGATCGCACCTTCCTGGTAAAGACTTTCATAGCGGCGAAATTCCATCTCTGCATTTTGTAACTCAGCTTCCAGACGAGCATTAGTAGCTTCCTGGGTTTGGATTTCACCATCTAACTGTGCTTGCAGATTTCTCACAGTGGCTTCTCTAGCGGATATTTCACCTTGTTTTGCACCAGCCCTCACCTGATCTAACCGTGATCTCGCCACTCGGACTTGTTGCTGTGCTTCCTTAAGATTAGCTTGCAGGCGATCGCGATTATCCAAAATAGCAATCACATCTCCAGCCCTAACTTGCTGACCTTCATCAACCAACAATTGAGCCACACGACTACCACCACTAGGATCAGTAGGAGCCGAAATTCTAACAACTTCCCCGGCTGGTGACAATCTTCCCAACGCATTTATTTTTGGCGTAACTGGTGGACTAACTTGTGTGGACACAACTGGAGTGGGACTAGTTTTTGGGCGAGTCACATAAACGACACCAGCCCCCATCCCCATTACCGAGGTAATACCCAAAGCGACTAACCAACGTAAATTGGGTGGAAACAAAGACGACTTTCTAATTTCCTCAGAATTTCGCAACATTCTATAATTCCTTGTATAGCGGTTTAAAATATTAAATTCCTGTCCCCCTCCTCGCTTGCGGGGAGGGGCTAGGGGTGGGGTTCCTATTCGCCCCTGTCTCCACAAGCTGTTCATACTTAAAGAAACCAGGATTCAGAATCCCACAAGGGTCATACTTGCGTTTCATGTCATTGACAGTAGACCAGTAATTCCCGAATTGCGATCGCCATCTTGGCAAATCAAAATCCGCCCAAGTCGCCATATATCTTTTTCCGCCCATTTGCAAACCCAAATCAGTGAGTAAATTTAACTGCTCTAACACAACTTGAACCTGAGCTTTCGGAATAGTCGGATACATTCCCAACCCGATAATTAACTCATCATCAGGTAAAGGAAACATTGGCATTTTATGCTTACAAGAATTGAGACAAAACGAACCTACAGGTACGGTGCGAAAATCAACAAACCCAGGTAAACGCTGGATAGCAATATCAATAAATTCCTTTGCCCTAGAAGCTGGTAAAAGTACATCTATCCAAGTATTAGCAGTATTTACAGGATGAGGAACTTGACCTAATGGTTGAATGAACTTCTCAAAGGTCAAGTCTTCCGTGTGGATATGACGATAAAAATTTAAACTACCAAGCAATTCTGCCTCATTTATCTCATGTACAGAATCAACTTCTATCGTAATTTGCATCCTGTAGAACCATTGAATTAAAGGTTTCATCTGATTTTCTTTCCTGCTTATTCCTTGTAAACAGGGTGAAAATAAAGATACCAAACCATCAATCCGACCTTCTGAAACCAGACGACGTGCATCATGTAAAAGCTGATCTAAATCGTCATAGCAAAGAAAATAACTGCGAGTGTAAGGGCGATATTTTCTTAAACGATTTTTTACTTTAGTGATGATACCAAACTGACCATAACCACACAGAACATGATAAAAAAGTTCGCTATTTTCTTCTGGTGTACACCAAACAATCTCACCAGTACCAGTAACAACTTCCAAACCCAAACAATTATCAGCTTGAGAACCGTAACGAAAAGAACTCAAACCTAAACCACCAGCCGAGAGAGTTCCCCCCAAAGTGACTTCAAAGTTATTAGTCAGGACAGGTGGAATCACACCATCAGGTATAGCAATATCAACAACTTGCTTCCAAGTCACACCAGGATCAGCTTGAAACCAAAGTTCATTGGGTTTAAATTCATCAATTTGATTCAGATTCCTCATATCTAAGAGGATTCCGCCTTGATTCAAAGATTGACCACTTAAAGAATGTCCCGCAGCCCGTGAAGAAATTGTTAAACCTTGTTTAGCAGCATATTTAATTGCAGCAGCAATATCACTCGAATTTTGCGGACGAATCACAACTTGAGGCTGTTTTTTAACAATGTTTCCAAAATCCTGAGAAACTGCTTCTAACTCTGATTTCTTATTACTAACTTCCCCAGAAATAATCTGTTTTAAATCAGCGAGAACGTTGTTCATTTTGTTATTCTAATTAAGATTTTAATCTAACCACAGAGACGCAGAGGACACAGAGGAATAAAGAATAGGCATTTGAAAATCGTGAGTGAAAAAGTGCGACAATCCCAATCTGGTAAAAATACATAATACCAATGAGAAAACCTCTTATACCCTCTTCCCTTGGCGTTCTTTGCGTCTTGGCGGTTCGTTTCTCCAAAATTAATTTAAAAAACGTATTTTCAGCATCCTAAAGCCAACCTTAAACAAATTTGGAATTAATCCGATAAAAGCAATAACACGAGATATTAATTGAGAAAAACTATTTTGAGTATCTGTCGTATCTACTAGCAAGTTATTTGTATTCCTTTCATACTTAAATACACAGACACAATCACCTTCAGCTTGTTTACTCAAAATTGCTGCCTTTATTCCCGGAAAAGCCCTTCTAGTAGCTTCTTGTTCCATCTCGCAGAACACACGACAAGGACTATCAAAACCGTATTCTTTGGCGATAGATAAAACTGGGCAAACTCTTTGAATTTCTAATGCTGCATCTGTATCATTTTGAGAAACATCTACGACATCCATGACAAAGCCCATCAGTCCCAATAAAGGTGCAGCTTGGGTGAAACCTTTGGCTAGGGTATTGTGATCGATGAAAGTACCCATCAACGCCTTTTGTTGTTCAGGATATTTTTCCATCATCTGTTCAAAAGCAGCTGCGTCTCCTTTTTCTGCTACCAGATTTTTATATTTTTGAAATCTCTTTCTGAACAAATTTATGGCTTTAGATTCATCTAACTTGATGATATCTTCCATGCGGAGATTACCTGTAGCTAGTTCCTTTTCCATGCTCATTTTTCTATGCTTATACCCTGATACTGCTGGTAAAGATTCACTTACATACTTGAATACAAACAAAGGCCAAGTATCAAAACTAGGACATATTTACAAGCATTAAGACAGGATAATGCAATGTCTATTTCTAGCTCGCTCGTAATATATTTCTGTTGTCTGGGTTGGTTAAGAATGAAGTTTTTTGTCATTACCTGTAGTGGCTGCGTGTGGGTTTGGGAGCGATTATTAAATAAACTTTTGGCTAATGATTGTCTGATGTTGACTGATTTAGGTTTTCTCATTACAGCGTCGCCTTTATTCAAGTTTCTATCAGTTGCAATCAAAAAAATCTATAGCCACTCACGAGGATTTTTTAGGACTTCTTTCAACATAGCCTCTTGGCTACCGTGGATAGGTTGATCGTCATATTCCCAGCTAGCAGCAGGAGGCATACAATTAAACACACTTTGCTGCTTCACCATACCGCTAGCTAAACCAAAACGAATTCCGCGATCGCACGATAAAATAAACTCCACATAGCGCCCACGCACCAGATGTTGCCAATACTTATTTGCTTCTGTAAAAGGCATATTTTTACGCCTTTCCAAAATAGGCATATAAGCAGGGAGAAAAGCTGTAGCACAATTAGTTACTAATGGCAACAATATTTCATGATTTTCGTGATTTAAATTGTCAAAGAAAATTCCCCCTATACCGCGATGTTCGCCGCGATGTGGGATGTGGAAATATTCATCACAGGCATTTTTAAAGCGGGGATAATAAGCAGAACCATACTGATCACAAACATCTTTATGCACCTGATGAAAATGAACTGCATCTTCCTCAAAAAGATATGCCGGTGTTAAATCAGCGCCGCCGCCAAACCACCAATACACAGGCTGATTAGCATTACGAATCTCGAAATAGCGATAGTTGACATGAGCCGTAGGAGCCATCGGGTTATGAGGATGAATAACAAAGCTAGAACCTGTAGCGAAAAAGCGGTTCCCTTTGCTAGTAATCATTTTATCTGCTGCATTTGTCGCGAGAGCGCCTGAGTTCTCAAAGGTTATTCCCGGAGGTAACTCACCATCTATGGCTACATAATTAACTCCTACCTTTTCCAAGACATTACCATTGTGCAGAACCCGGTCAATATATATAGCGTCTTCACTACTTTCACCAACCGTCCAAATTCCCTTATGGTCACGATTCCAGGACTGTTCAGAAAACTTTTTACCATCTAACAGTTCCAGCGCTTGGCAAGTATTATCAAACATCTGTCTGAAATACTTGTCGATTACTCCACGCATTTTTGAGTGTTGTGTAACTGATCTTTCGAGAATATCGGTCATACTTATCTCCCCACTATTGATGAAGTACGTCTATATATGTGTAACTATTTGCCCAAAATCATGAGTGCTATACAAGTGAAACCAAGATTAATTTTTCGATTTCACAACCGTAAGCTTGCACCCAAAACAAATTCTTCTGATCTGTGGTTATCTGTGGTTCTAATTTCTTCCCGGCGCTCACACCAAAGCATTACTTCACATCAAGCGGTTGCTTTATTTTCTCCTGATTGGATGCCAAAAAATCAGCCTGAGACTTTTGCAGAAACTGGCGAAAAGTAATATCTAAAGCATCCGCCGCCACATGAAGTTCCTCTGATATTTGCGGCATTGATTGAGACTGTAAAGTTGAAACTACTACGGTGTCTTCTTGGGCTAACTTATGGTCAATTTTTCGGAAGAAGCCATCTAACCAAGGTAGGGGTAAAATATTGCGATATAAAACGCGTTTAACACGAGTTCTATTTTCATCAATGGGCAGGTGAGCAACTAAAATGCCAAACTTAATATCAAATCTGCTCCCTCGACCGACACTAATTTCTGCGAGCGTAACATTAGGTAGATATAAAGTCAATTTGGTTTTCAATTCTGGTCGTCCACCCAGTAAAAAGTTCAAGAAACTTTTCGAGTTACCTAAAGATTCATAGTTAACATTAGCAACTGCACCCCAATCATATTTATCAACTTGATATTTAATAGTTGTATTGATGGGGATTCTCTGACCAAATGATTTTTTATGAACTGCAATCACATGGGTAAAATCAAGATTAGCTTCCATGAGACGAGCATAGTTAGCATTATCTATACCATCATCGTACACAGGACGCATAGTCGCGACCATGTATTCTGGAAAAGTCGGTAAAGGAGGACGTTCAGCATCTGGTAAGTCTCCATAAAACAGCCAGACAAAACCATATTTTTCCTTAACTGAGTAGTGATTAACACGAGCTTTTTTAGGAATAGGCGTTTCAGTCCCATTAGAAGGAATTTCCACACATTCACCATCAGCTTGAAATTTCCATCCATGATAAGGACAACGAAGACAATCTTTTTCAATCCAACCAAGAGACAAAGCCGCACCGCGATGAGGACATTTATCATCTAAAGCTACTATTTGTCCTTGAGAGTTGCGATAAAGCACAAATCTTTGATTGAACATCAAAACTTGCTTTGGCTTATTGGTAATTGCCGAACTAAATTCACAAGCATACCAAAAGTCCTTCAACATATTTGTCTCCTATTCTTTTTAGATATCTTGTCTTAGTGGTTTTATATCAACTTACACTAGCCAAATTCACTTCAACACAATACACAATATATGGTAAGCAGAATTTAACATAGTTTTCACATTCATCCAGAGCAAATTCACTGGCGATTCGCTGCACTATAGGTAAAGTTATTTCAGTCAATACAACCAGCGCTGCAATATACTGTAATTCTAATTTCTGAATGCGGTGTCAAAATGTTGTATTTGATTTTTTTGAAAGTTATCTGATGCGATTTTATTAGCCTTTAAGCCCCAGCCCATAGCTAAATATTTCTGACGAAGTTGGCGATAATTAAGGGTAAAAGCATCAGCATTTACATGAACTTCTGTTGATAAACTCTCAGGTATAACTTTGGGATATTGTGACTCGCTAACAGTAATATCTTCGCCATGAATCTTAGTATAGTATTTTAAAAATATCCCATCTAACCAAGAGTAGCGTAGGAAACTGCGGAAATGGATTCGCTTACTTATCGTTGTGTTTTCATCAACAGGAAGATGAATAGCAAAGTTGACAATTTTGATGCTATTAGAACTAGTTTCCAGTTTAGTAATATTGGGCAAGTAGAAGGTGCATTTTAAGTTGATGTCTGTGCTTTTTTCTCTAAAAAATAGCTTGAATAAACCTTTTGGTTTAGTGTAATTTTTGTATTTACTTTTAGCACTAATACCCCAGGATTCATCTTGAATATCATACATTTCAAACCTGGAATCCTCAGCGAATCCCGCTCCAAAAGAATTAGCATGAACTATCGGTGAATGGGATACATCTAGAGCATTTTCTATAACTCTAGTATAGTGAGTATTTACTGAAAAATCTAAAAAAGAACGATGTAAATTCGGATCGTCAAACTCTGGTAACGCAGGAATTGGTGGACGTTCTGATTCTGGCAAATCTCCATAAAATAGCCAGATGAAACCATATTTTTCTTGTACTGGATAGCTGTTTACATTAGCTTTCTTCGGAATAGGTACACCAATATCATTAGAAGGAATTTGCACACATTTTCCATCAGCTTGAAATTTCCATCCATGATAAGGACAACGAATACAGTTGTCTTCTAGCCAGCCCATAGATAATGCTGCACCGCGATGAGAACACTGGTCTTTCAATACAACTACTTGTCCTTGCGAATTACGATAGAGGACAAACTTTTGATTTAACATCGCAATTTGCTGCGGATTTTTAGTAACAGCAGAACTAAATTCACAAGCGTACCAGAAGTTTTTTAGCATCCCTAATTTCCTAAACCTTGAATTAAAGTGGTTTTTTATACTAAATTGCGGTTGAAGAAGACTGAGTTTCTAAAGCTATTGCAAAATCTAACTGAACTTTTGGCTTGTAGTGAGTGCTTTAGCGCTCAAAGATTTTTTCGAGTATTTTCTGTGCTTGGTTTTACAACAATCATTTGGTTTTGTTTTGATTAAAAGTATTGATTGCAGGGTAAATTAGCCAAATTCAGGAAAATTTAGCGGCTGTTGCGATTCTGATATGTGTTTTCTCAATCTGACACTTTCTGGCTTCTATTGCCTTTGTTGTGTGTCACCCCTTGGAGAGAGTTACTTCTCTTTCTTTGGGTATAGGTGATACTATACCAATGCATTGGTGCATTAGTCAACTAATGAATAATTTTCCCCGATGAACCATTACACCAATAAACTAGTGAATAAGTTTATTAGCTGGAGTATAGTGTGGCACAAGGAGAAGCTTCGATTCGGGTTTACCTACCCCCTGACATCAAAGACAGGTTTAAAACAATTTGCTTTTTTAAAGGATTGAATATGTCTGACGTTTCTGCTGAACTTATTGAAGATTGGTTAGCTAAAAATGACATGGAACTGCCAAATTCCCAGAAAACCTCATCAGCGCCCACAGGTAAAAAGAGTGATAAGTCAGCATGATTTAAGAAAGTTGATTAAAAAACCTGCACCTCTAATTGTTATGGTGCTTGGGCTGTGTAGTTTTACTGGGGTTGGAGGTCGTCAAAGCAAATCTGTATGATATGCTAAAAATTTCTGAAATTTTTTGAGTCATTTGTAGCTAATGGGGTCACAACTATGGTTGAAAACCCTATCTAGCCACAGTTGCACATATTAAAGTTATGCAAGTTATGCAAAAAAGTCCGGCCTGTTTTTTGTCCCCAGACCGAACTTATCGGAAATCCCAAAGTTTGGGTATCGAGTATTCAGGGACTTCCAAGGAATAAAATCCCCAATTAATTTGTAGTTTAGGACATTAGTCCGTAACCCACGATAAACTTAAGGATAATGGTGGGTTAGCGCAGCGTAACCCACCCTACAATTTTTGGGTAATTTATTTTTTGGTGTTCCCTTAGTTAAATTCTTCCCCCATTCCCCAGTCTCTAGTACAGGTGGGCGCAAATAGCCAACCGTTTTAAATCAATGAAAAGCTGATTATTTTATAGGCTTTTTGACTTTTGACTTTTTTCCGCCTTGCGGCGGTACTAGCTATATCCATCCCAAGCCATCGGGAAAGTGTAATCTGAGAACAAGGGAAAATCTGTGTTTTCTCTGCGGGTTTCTTCGTCCAGGACTTTTATTACTTTGTGATAAATGTCTTCTGCTTGTTGTGGGGAGTCGCCAATGCTGGTTAATCCCAACTTGCCAAACTGGGAAAGACAACCCATGAGATGAAAAACTGTGCCGGTTTCTGTACCGCTATCAAAGTGCAGTCGGTGATGGGCAATAATATCCATCAAATCGTTCGGTAACAATCCCCGATAGCGGTCTTTTTGCAGGTTGTCGGTGGCTATATAGTATTTGGGTCGTCCTTGCTGACTGTAAAATAACCCGGTTGAAAGGTCGTAGCGTCCATTTGTTAACAATTTCAGGGTCATGAACGGATGCGTAGTCCCACCTTTACGCAAGTTAATTTCAATCGCCTGAATGTCCCACTGGCCATTTCCTTGGTCTACGGTGATAAAGTCTACGCCAAATCTTTCAACTGCACCTTTTTCTGAGAGTTTTCTCCCAATTTGCAAACCGCATTGCTGTAATTGCAGCCGATAGCGGGAATCAGCCGGAAATCTACAACCAAGATAAATTTGTCCGTCTGGTCCGCCGAGTATTTGGTCATGGGTGGAGACAATTTCGACTTCACCTGTGGGTGTGATGCGTCCTTGCACACTTGGCGATCGCTTAATTTCTCCTTCGACAAATGCTTCGGCGATCGCACCTAATTCTGTAATTCGGTTGGCAAAATTTCCCCAAGTCTCGTGTGTGGATTGAAAGCGCATGGTGGAGAAGCGATCGCTAATTGCTGCTACTGTTTGGCTATGAGAAACTTTCCCCGGTGCGAGATTCATGATTGGTCTCAAATCTAGAAGTGCATTTCCTTCTCCTGAAATACCTTCATTGAGTTTCACGACTATTCTTTGTAATGTCGGTTGGCGTTCCCATAATTTACCCGCAACTTCTGCCAAATCTTGCTGATTAAGCACCTTTTCGCTGCCATCTGGAAGAGGAACGCCACTTTCGGCAAAGATTTGGCGACTACCACTTTTTGTCCCCCAAATCTGTAAATTTGGTGCAACAGCATACAATGGCACATTTAATTGTAGAGATAATTCAGCTTCTAAAAATGTGGAATTGTAGCAAGTCATAAATGATTTTTCTAGTCTCAAGGCTTGGCGAATTCGCTCTAGTAGCCGAGGACGTTCTAAAATCTTGGCAGTTAGAGGTCTGAGGGACGAATCATAAGTTGAAAGTAGCAGCAAGCGATTACGCGCATGGGAAAAGGGAATTCCCGGTAACAATTGCAAATAGTAATCAATCACACTCGGATGTAAAGGCATTGATGTGACGTAAATCAACCGAGTCCGGGGGTTTCGCAAGCGCATTAAAGAGAATAATAGTCTTTCTTCATAATGCTCACAACCTTCGATTTTATGCAGTTCATGCTGGTCGATGCTGAGGGAGGGAATAATTAAAATATCCGCCTCACCATAGTCAAATAGCTCAATGGTCGGCCAGCGATCGCATAAAGTTAACTGAAGATGGCGAAACTTATCAACTTTGTCTAACTCTGAAATATTCAGCATCTCCATAATCCCTTCCCTGTATTGAACCCCAATACTGCTTTACTACTCTGGTATATACCAAAGCCAGTCAGATACAGCTAATATGCAACACTTCTTTGACTGCTATGAGCCTGTGCTGAGTCAAGAAGTAAAAATACACAACAGTAAAAAAAGATATTTTTGTCAGATATTGCCTGTATTCTGAAAACCATACAAACAACTATAGCAATCCCAATTGAATCGTCAGAAAACACGTAGATTTAACACCAGGACTAAAAGTCAAATTTTATTCATCTTTGTTCATTAGAAAGGGCTGTGGATGGATATATTTGTCATATTTGACGATATTTAGCACTTATTTAAATGCAATATAGATTTTCTCGATTTTTTGTAAATAAATAGACATAAATAAATTGTATGTATAGAGATGTTGCGTAACTAGTTTTGCTTGAGTTAGTTGGTCAATTCCCTCTTAAAATAAAAAACATTATCTAGAAAAGTTTATCACTGTACTTATTGTTCATATCGGGAGGGGAATGATGGGTCGTCCAATAATTTTGGGAATTGTCGGTGATAGCGCCGCAGGGAAAACAACACTGACTAGGGGAATTGCTCAGGTACTAGGGCCAGAAAATGTGACGCTCATCTGTACCGATGATTATCACAGTTATGATCGTCAACAACGTGCAGAAATTGGGATCACTGCCCTTCACCCTGATTGTAATCATTTAGATATCATGCAGCAGCACCTATCGCTGTTACGCACAGGACAGCCGATTCTCAAACCCGTTTATAGCCACAAAACAGGTATGTTTGAGGCTCCACAATATATTAAGCCGAATAAATTCGTCATAATTGAAGGTTTACTTGGTTATTCTACCCGTGCAGCCCGTGAGTCCTACGATGTGAAAGTTTACCTTGCACCTCCTGAAAAACTACGCGCTGAGTGGAAAGTAAAGCGGGATACTCAAAAACGGGGCTATACTGAAGAACAAGTATTGGCAGAACTAGAAAAGCGTGAACCAGACTCAGCAAATTATATTCGTCCCCAACGTCAATGGTCGGATATAGTGGTGAGTTTTTATCCCGGTAATGAAGAAGACGAGGACAATCAGGGAGATTTAAATGTGCGGTTGGTGCTGCGGCCAACCATCCCTCATCCTGATTTTACACCAATTCTGAATTTAACTAACGGTAGTTCTGAGTCAGCGATTCGCCTGGGATTAGACAGGGATATGAGTAAACCTGTGGATGTGTTGGAAGTTGATGGTCATGCGACTTTGGAACAGGTGAATAAGTTAGAGCATATATTATGTTCGGATATGCCTTATTTATTAAATGTATGCGATCGCGAAAGTAATCCAGAATTGGGTAAAATTGCGGGTACAACTGGAGAAACACTGCAAAGTTATCCTTTAGCGCTGACTCAGTTGATTATTACCTACCATATGCTCAAAGCAACGCAAATGTATCAATAAATAAGGAGTTGGGAGTAGCTGTAGTTCAATTAATTGAAAGACGATTTACGAGAAAAACCGCTCATAATCATCATGGCTACCAATCCAAAACCATGTAACAGTATCACCTTCTAGCAGCCCAAGTGCGCGATAACCCCTCGTCACTCTTACAGACCAAATACCCTCTTGGCTATTGATGCACTTGAAATGCAAAGAAGGGTGAAATGGATTTTCTGCCCATAACCGATAATTTTTCCTAGCACTTTGTCTGATATTATCGCTCAAATGGCGATATTCAGACCAAAAAGAGGGCAGTACTGCCGATTTTATAGTTGCTCATAATCCAAAGCCTTAGCCTGTCCCTCAGCGATTTCTTGTTTAGCGCGTTGTGCAGCTGCTACCAGTTTTTGTTGCGTTTTCTGGAAAGATTCGCTCCATTGAATTTCATCTTGCATATCATTAATGTAATCTCGAAGATGGTCTGCAACTTGGTTCTGTACCTCAATCGGTAAAGACTCCATCATTTTCACTACTGTAGTGATAGGTGCTGAAGACATAGTGTAATGCTCTTATATGAAATTCTATTTTTAAAGTTAACATCAATTATGTGTAAAATGAAGGAATTTTAATTGCGATCGCTCATCCTCTTTACGGTTAACTATTCATCATTTTGACGCAAAGCAGGGTGAATCTTCTCGTATCAAACATATTTATTAGACAAATTCTGGTGAATATATTCCAAAAGTTCTCCAACAGTGCTTAGTCGGTCAGCATCCTCATCAGGTATTTCAATATCAAATTTCTCTTCAATTTCCATTATAAGTTCACAAAAATACAAATCCTCAGCATTCCCCTCCCCACTCCATGACCATTTAAAGTTCTTTATGGGAGTAATTAAAGTCACCTTATCTAATTCAAGCCTAAACGCTTCACTAATCATGGGTTTAACTTTGAGAAACAGATCAGAGATGCTGATTCGTGATAATTCTGCTAATTTAGCTTTCTCAATTCGTGCTATCTCTGATTGTTTAGCTTGTTCTATTTTTGGTAATTGTAAACGCTTGTATGCTGTTGCTTTTTCAGCCGCTATACGCTTTTTCAAAACTTCTATCCAAGAGTTAACAACGTCACGGATAAAAGTAAATTCAACCTTATAACCACTCTGACTATAAATTTTTGTAGTTATATTCCATATTGTATTATCATGGTGGGATAGTAGATGATTTAAACCTTCCTCTGTAACTGGTATACTCTTATCTAAATGTTCATTAATAACTTTTTTCAGAATATTTAGCTCATATTCTTGATGATTTTTGTTCATAAAAATCTCAGTTAGCTAAGATTTTTCTCAGAAATTCTTTGGTGAATATAGTCCAAGAGTTCTCCAACACAAGAACTCCAAGGATGAGAAAATACTGGCTTACTATAAGATGAGAAATTCCAAATATTCCCAGGACTATAATGATAAGGTATTTCAATATCAAGTTCTTCTTCTAGTGCCTTTGCAAGTTCACAAGTATCATACTCATCTGCACCTAAATCATTAGATATGTGACTACTTAAAGTCACTCTATCCGACTCAACGCATAACTGATCAACTATTATCTTTCTCACCTTTTCAAAAAGTTCAGTTTTTTTCTTATCGCTAGCAGACACTTCTAATTGTCTAGTTAACTCCAAGTGGCGTTCAGCCTCAATTCGTGTCTGTTCTGCTTGTCTTTTAGCCTGAATTATTGGTTGTTTTGCTTGCCATCCAGCCTTAATCCGGGCTTGTTCTGCTTGTCGTTCAGCTTGAATCCGGGCTTGTTCTACTTGTCGTTCAGCCTGAAGTCGTGCTTGTTCTGCGCGTTTAGCTTTTTCAGCCGCTATACGCTCCTTTAAAACTTCAATCCAGGAGTTAAGAACATCACGGGTAAAATAAAACTCAAGCTTGTATCCACTCTGACTATAAATTTTTGTAGTTATATTCCAAACCATATCATCATGGTGGGACAGTAGATGATTTAAACCTTCATCTGTAAGTGGTATAACCTGATCTAAATGATCAGTAATTACTTTTCTCAGGATATGTATCTCATAGTCTTGATTATTTATAGTCATTAAAACCTCGGTAAAAAAAAGTTTATTATACCCCCATGAATGATTTTAATATTAATTACGAATTATAAAACCGATTCAGCCAAAGCCACAGCACCCCAAAGCGGCGCATCATCACCCAAAGCCGCCGGGACAACTTTAAAATCAACTTCCGGTAAAGCCGTTTCCCGTGACACCTTTCGCACCACATTCCACCAATTATTCCCAGCCTTAATTACACTCCCACCCAAAATAAACAACTGGGGATTAATTAAATTCGCCACATTACCAATACCCACACCCAAAGCCCAAGCACCCTTAAATAAAACATCCCGCGCTAACTCATCACCTTGCGCCGCAGCATCACTCACCACCTTTCCCGTAATCAAATCCAAATTATCACTCACCAACCCCCTCAAAATCTCTCCTCCGCGTCCTCTGCGCCTCTGTGGTTCGTTTTCCAAAAATTCCCTAACATTCCTCGCCATATAAGGCCCCGAAGCCAACCTTTCCACACATCCCCGCTTCCCACACAAACACATAGGCCCCGCAGGATCGACAACCATGTGTCCAATTTCACCAGCCATTCCGCCCACACCCCGCCAAGGCTGGCCATTGAGTATCCAACCACCACCGACACCAGTACTAATAGTGATATAAAACAAGCTATCGTGTCCCTCACCAGCACCAAAGCGATATTCACCCAAAGCCGCCACATTAGCGTCATTGTCCACAATCACAGGAACGCTAAACTCATTCTCTAGCAACTCTTTGAGGGGAATATTTTCCCAACCAGCCACATGATGAGACAGTCGCACAGTCCCAGTGTCAGCATCTACTGGCCCCCCAAAACTGACACCAATCGCATCAGGTTTTTCTTCTTGGATTAAAGAATTAATCAGCGATCGCATGATGTCCAAGTCAGTGCTAGCATTGGCATGATCTGGCGAAAGGCGACGTTCATAGCTTAACCATTCCCTAGAACCAGAATTTACCGCTGCTGCGGCCAGTTTCGTTCCACCAAAATCCAGCGCTAAAATTAACGTCATCATTTCCTCCAAACATTCCCAAGAAAAACAGATAAATATCCTGAAACTAGTCAAAAGCTGATAGCGTCAAACAATAGAAAATATCTTTGTGGAAGTTACAGCTTGAAAACCCCGTCTAATTACTGGCAATTATCACCCTATCTCCGACCCCATTGGCAAAACATCACCAAGGGATTTATTGGAATTATCGGTTATGTCCTGGCGACTTTAACCCTAATTAATCTCGCGGGTAGATTGGCAACTCCCTTTAGTGAAGGTAATGTAGTAGCGATCGCGCAATTAGCCGGAATCCTGGTTTTAGTATTTCTCGTGCGGGGCTTTTTTCAGTCTGTGCAAGATATGTACATGGCTAAAGTGGCTTTAAGGGTGGCTTTTGACCTCCGCAAGCGGGTTTACTCCCATTTGCAAAAACTGGATCTCAGTTATTTTGAAACAGCAAAAGCCGGTGATTTATCTTACCGCCTCACCGAAGATATTGACCGAGTTGGGGAAGTTGTGAATAAAGTATTTCACGACTTTATCCCCTGCATTTTGCAATTGCTAGCTATACCCATCTACATGATTTACCTGAATTGGCAATTGACACTAGCTACAGTGGTGATTGCGCCAATCATGGGTATTTTAATTGGCTGGTTTGGGGAAAGGTTACGGAAGTATTCCCTCAAAAGTCAAAATCGTGTTTCTGGGTTATCGGCAATTCTCACCGAAGTATTTAGTGGTATCCGTTTAGTACAAGCCTTCGCTGCTGAAAACTATGAAATCGCTCGATTTAGCAATGAAGCTGAACAGAGTTTTAAAGCCAAATACTCTGCCGAACGCCTAAAAGCAATTCAAATACCGATAGTGGGCTTTCTAGAAGCTTTAAGTGCAGTATCTTTAGTAATAGTGGGAACATGGCAAATTTCCCAAAATAACTTAACGGTGGAAGCGTTTTTTAGTTACTTAACTGCGGCAGCATTGTTAATTGATCCTATTGGTCATACTACTAATAATTACAACGAGTTTAAACAAGGCGAGGCATCGGTTGACCGCGTTTTTGAATTGATGGCTATTCAACCAATCGTATTAGAAAAGCCGAATGCGATCGCCTTACCACCAGTTAAAGGTAAAGTAGAATATCGTCATGTTTCCTTTGCCTACAAACCCGGTGAACCTGTATTAAAAGATATCAGTTTATTGGCATTACCAGGAGAAGCGATCGCCTTAGTTGGTGCTTCCGGTGCTGGTAAAACCACCTTTATGAATTTACTTCCCCGCTTTTATGATCCAGAAGCCGGTGAAATTTTGATTGACGGTGTAGATATTCGCGATGTGAAACTTCAGAGTTTGCGGCGACAAATTGGGATTGTTCCCCAAGAAACCGTGATGTTTTCCGGGACAATAGCCCAAAATATTGCCTTTGGACAAAATTCCTTTGACATGGAAGCAGTTGCAGAAGCCGCTAAAATTGCCAACGCCCACCAATTTATTACTCAGTTACCAGAAGGTTACTATACCTGGGTGGGAGAGAGAGGAATCAATTTATCTGGTGGACAACGCCAAAGAATTGCGATCGCCCGTGCGGTATTTCTCAACCCGCAAATCCTGATATTAGACGAAGCCACATCCGCCTTAGATTCCGAATCAGAAGCCTTAGTACAAGAAGCCTTAGAAAGACTAATGCAGAATCGGACAGTATTTATTATTGCTCACCGTTTAAGCACAGTCCGAAGATGCGATCGCATATTAGTTCTCGAACGGGGACAAATTGTAGAATCAGGAACCCACGAAGAACTGCTAAAACTTGAGCAACGCTACGCGCGATTTTACGCTCAACAATTTAGTTAGGAATGGGGAATAGGAAGCAATACAGTTCAGTTAAGAATTTCTTCCTTCTCTTTCTTTACTTTGCGTCCTTGGCGTTCTTCTCCCAAAGGGAGAGGCTAGCGCCAAGGCGGTTCGTTAAAAAAAAGAGTCTTAGTTCTAACTTAAATACGTTCAGTTAAGGACGGGACTTACCCAAAATTAAGAAAAAACGAACCACAAAGGGCGCAAAGGACACGAAGGAATAAGAGTCTGAAAGAGTTTTTGCGTAAGTCCTAATAATAAAAAACGCCCCCCATTTCTGAGAGGCGATTTTTATTCAGCTAAACTTAATGATTAACCGTTGATTGCAGGTGCAGTCAAAGCAACAGGAGCAACATCAGCAGCAGCCAAGTCTAGGGGGAAGTTGTGAGCGTTACGCTCGTGCATTACTTCCATACCTAAGTTAGCGCGGTTGATTACGTCAGCCCAGGTAGCGATAACCCGACCTTGAGAATCAATTACTGATTGGTTGAAGTTGAAACCGTTCAAGTTGAAAGCCATTGTGCTGATACCCAAAGCGGTAAACCAGATACCGATTACAGGCCAAGCAGCTAGGAAGAAGTGAAGTGAACGGCTGTTGTTGAAGGAAGCGTATTGGAAGATTAACCGACCGAAGTAGCCGTGGGCTGCAACGATGTTGTAGGTTTCTTCTTCTTGTCCGAACTTGTAACCGTAGTTTTGTGATTCGGTTTCGGTTGTTTCACGTACCAAGGAGGAAGTTACCAAGGAACCGTGCATTGCGGAGAACAAAGAACCACCGAAGACACCAGCTACTCCCAACATATGGAAGGGGTGCATCAAGATGTTGTGTTCTGCTTGGAACACAATCATGAAGTTGAAGGTTCCGGAGATACCCAAAGGCATACCGTCGGAGAATGAACCTTGTCCGATGGGGTAGATCAAGAATACTGCTGTAGCAGAAGCCAAAGGCGCAGAGTAAGCTACACAGATCCAAGGACGCATACCCAAGCGGTAAGATAGTTCCCACTGACGACCTAAGTAGCAAGCGCAACCGATCAAGAAGTGGAAAATTACCAATTGGTAAGGACCGCCGTTGTACAACCACTCATCTAAGGAAGCTGCTTCCCAGATTGGGTAGAAGTGCAAGCCGATCGCGTTAGAAGAAGGAACAACTGCACCGGAGATGATGTTGTTTCCGTAAATCAAGGAACCAGCTACGGGTTCGCGGATACCGTCAATGTCTACGGGAGGTGCTGCAACGAAAGCGATGATGAAGCAAGTTGTAGCAGCTAGTAGGGTTGGGATCATTAGGACACCAAACCAACCGATGTAAATGCGGTTATCGGTGCTGGTGATCCATTCGCAGAAGCGATCCCATACGTTAGCGCTTTGGCGCTGTTGTAAGGTAGTAGTCATGTTTTTATAATTGCGGTTGTTTTTATGAATCAGGTAGGTCTTTCTACCTGTTGTTCACATACTAAACCATTTATTTAGATTTGTAAAGCTTTTTAACAAATATATTTACAATCACCCTGTGCAAACCTCCAAAACCCGATGCTGCAAGCAAAACCATATATTTGATGCAGTAGGGAATCTGAGCAAATCAACATCTATATATATAGTGTCTTATGCCAAATTTTCATTCTTCCACAGTTACCTATAGCCCGGCTTATACCATCGTTCCGACTTACGAGTGCTTCAATCGTTGTACATACTGCAACTTTCGCACCGCACCAGGTCAAAGTCCCTGGATGACTTTATCAGCAGCAGAAATAATTTTGCTACAACTTCAAAGCCAGCAAGTCTGTGAAATCCTCATCCTCAGTGGTGAAGTGCATCCTCATTCACCCCAGCGTCAGCAGTGGTTTCAGAGGATTTATGATTTGTGTGAGTTAGCTTTGGGAATGGGATTTTTACCACACACTAATGCCGGAATACTAAGTTTTGCGGAGATGCAAAAGCTAAAGAATGTCAATGTTTCGATGGGTTTGATGCTGGAACAGTTAACCCCAACATTGTTACAGACTGTGCATCGACACGCGCCAAGTAAATTACCAGAAATTAGATTGCAACAATTAGCATGGGCGGGAGAGTTGCAGATTCCCTTTACCACGGGTTTACTTTTAGGAATTGGGGAAACTGAAGATGATTGCTGGGAAACTTTAGCGGCGATATCTGATTTACATCAGCGTTACCATCACATTCAAGAAGTCATCTTGCAACCCCACAGCCCAGGAAATCAGCAAAGCTTTGATGCAGCAGCTTTTGACCCTCATCAATTACCAGAAGTAATTGCCAAAGCACGTCAGATTTTACCGCCAGATATTACAATTCAAATTCCGCCGAATTTAGTTGCAGATGAACGATGGTTACTGGCTTGTATCGAAGCTGGCGCGAGAGATTTAGGCGGAATTAGCCCCAAAGATGAAGTGAATCCTGATTATCCTCATATTCAGGAACAAGTTTTGAGAGAAATTTTACAACCTGCGGGGTGGGAGTTAGTGCCACGTTTGCCTATTTATCCACAGTTTGATAATTGGATGACAGGTGATTTAAAAATGGCTGTGAAACACTGGCGAACTCACATTAGGGATTACCCAAAAATAAATTCCCCAAAAATTGGACGACGATTGTAGGGTGGGTTAGCGACAGCGTAACCCACCACCATCCATGAAATCTATTGCGTGTTACAGACTACCCCGTAGGCAAAGTTTACCCCTGTAGCGCCAGACTTGAGTTTGAGCGCACCTATATCCGTATATTTGAGTTAATATGACGCTACAGTGCTAAATTCCAACTTATGACCCAAGATTTTGCCATATTAAAACGGATATATAACTCCTTTGACCCATTTCGACCCTTACCTGCTGGAGATCCAGCTTATGTCGATTGTTCAGAAGTGCGGGGAGATGGTGACATCTTGGTAGAAGTGGGAAGAGAGATTTTATTATCCGACAGAATGACCTCTCAACTTTATGCAGGTCATCGCGGTGCTGGTAAATCAACAGAATTGTTGCGTCTTCAGAAATATTTAGATGAAAACGGTTGCTTTGTTGTCTATTTTGCTGCTGATGAAGAAGATATTGATCCAGAAGATGCCCAATATACAGATATTCTTTTAGCTTGTACGCGTCATTTATTGAGGGCGTTAAAAGATAACGCTTCTCCAGACAGTTTATTGAACTGGTTAAACGACCGTTGGCAAGATTTAAAGGATTTAGCACTGACTGAGGTATCACTAGATAGCTTAAGTATAGAGGCGCAAATTTCCCAATTTGCCAAAATTACCGCCAATTTGAAAACCGAACCTAGCCAACGCCAAAAAATTCGCGAAAAAGTTAACCCTCATACAATCACTTTGATTAAGGCGTTGAATCAGTTTATTAGAGATGCTAAAAAAAACTTACCTCCAGGTTATTCTCAACTGGTATTAATTGCTGACAATCTAGATCGGATTGTGCCTATACCTCAAGAAGGTGGACGCAGCAATCATGAGCAAATTTTTATAGACCGCAGTGGACAACTCCAAGAATTAGATTGCCATCTGATTTATACAGTGCCAATTTCTTTACTTTATTCTAACCACGCGACTAATGTAGCCGATATCTATGGAAAAACTCAGGTATTACCGATGATTATGGTGCAAACTCCTGAAAATCAAAAATATGACCGGGGAATTAATAAAGTTACCGAATTGTTACAAAAACGTCTGAGTTTGATAGACCCTAATCTATCTATTGTTGATATATTTGAGGAACGTCAGGCATTAGAGGCAATATGCTTGATGAGTGGGGGTCATGTGCGAAATTTATTATTATTAATGAAGGAAGCGATGAAATACACTAACAAACTGCCTATCCCTACCAAAGCCGTAAAACGTTCAATTAGCGAGTTAAGAAATACGTATAGTAATACTGTTTTTGCTAATGAATGGGAAGCACTAGCAACAGTGCATCATTCTAAAGAGAAACAAAACGATCAATTATATCGGGGTTTATTATTTAATCGCTGTATTTTGGAATATAGATATATTGATAAGAATGAAGAAAGTCGAGTTTGGTATGATATTCATCCCCTTCTTAAAGGAGTTAAAGAATTTAAAGATGCTTTTAATAAATTATATCCGTAATAAAACCAGTTTGGGCATTACCCATTAACAGTTAGCATTTATTGGTGAAGTTTATGACACTAGAACTGACTGATTGGGATAACAACTTACCATCAGAAGGCGATGAAGAATATCAAGCCTTAGTCCGCGCTCTGAAATTTACAGAAGGCTTTGGCTTATTCTTTGCTCGTTGTTCTCCGGCAGAAGGTGAACAGATAATTACCAAAATCAAAGCAGATATTGCCAATAAACATATCCAGGTATTGAGGCTGACGGAATCAGTTAATAATTTATATGAAATAATTGAGAAATTAGATAGTAAAGAACAAATTAAAATTTTATTTATTACAGGCTTAGAGCATTCTTTGATTAAATACGAAGAATGCAAAAGTTTCATGGGATGGAATAGTAGGGATATTTATTCATATAGTTGGAAGGGTGTACCACCTGTTTTAATTAACCTTAACCAACAACGAGAACGGTTTAGGGATAATTTTAAGATTTGTTTTGTATTCTTGCTGCCTCAGTTTGCTATTAAATATTTTATTCAACGCGCTCCCGATTTCTTTGACTGGCGTTCTGGTTTATTTGAATTTCCTATAGATCCAGAAATTTTAGAGCAAGAATCATTACGTCATTCTTTGGCAGAGGATTATGAAAAACTACTTCAGCTAACTCCAGAACAAAGAAATCAACAAATTCTAGAAATTCAAGGGCTAATTGCAGAAGAACATCAAACACCTGAGCGTCAATACGATTTACTTATTAAGTTGGGAAGGTTACAGTCTGCTGGACAAGATTATCAACCAGCACTTGCATCTTATGACAAAGCCCTGGAAATTCAACCTGATTACCACAAAGCTTGGCACTTGAGGGGGAATGCGCTATTTAATTTAGAACGCTATGAAGAGGCGATCGCATCTTATGACAAAGCCCTGGAATTTCAACCTGATTACCACTACGCTTGGGACAACAGAGGGGTTGCGCTGGGGAATTTAGGACGCAATGAGGAAGCGATCGCATCTTTTGACAAAGCCCTGGAATTTCAACCTGATGACCACCAAGCTTGGTTCAACCGGGGGGTTGCGCTGGGGAAATTAGGACGCTATGAGGAAGCGCTCGCATCTTATGACAAAGCCCTGGAATTTCAACCTGATTACCACCAAGCTTGGTTCAACCGGGGGGTTGCGCTCAGGAAATTAGGATGCAATGAAAAAGCGCTCGCATCTTATGACAAAGCCCTGGAATTTCAACCTGATTACCACTACGCTTGGGACAACCGGGGGAATGCGCTATTTAATTTAGAACGCTATGAAGAGGCGATCGCATCTTATGACAAAGCCCTGGAATTTCAACCTGATTACCACTACGCTTGGGACAACCGGGGGAATGCGCTATTTAATTTAGGACGCAATGAGGAAGCGCTCGCATCTTATGACAAAGCCCTGGA
>NZ_CAWQOY010000126.1:0-42610 GCF_963896525.1 Nodularia sp. LEGE 04288 | reverse complement strand
AGACGCTGGGGGTGGGGTTCTTGTACCTCATAACACCGAAAAGTGCTGTACATAGAATTTTTCTCACCGACTTCCTTAGTTCAACAATTAGCTTGGTTTAATTTCTGTTGTGACATAGCACCAGAGTTTTGTCCGCTTATCCCTCCACTGCCATCGCGGAATTTGCTAGAGTTAATTCACCAGGATTTTTTCAGTCAAATCTCTGATAACTCCAGCAGACGAGGCTATTCATGCTTACAAGTACGCTACTTCTCTCGAACCAAATCCCCACACTACAATATTCCTCCACACCAGAGCGATTCGATGAAACCTGGGAAGCCCCTCTGGCTACCCTTCTAGGACTAGGACGCGCCGCAGGTGCTGACTTCATCGAATTATTCTTAGAACGTCGTAACTATATCAGTTGTCTGGCAGAAGACGACGCGATTACCAGTATTTCACCCAGTTTAGCCACAGGTGCGGGAGTCAGAGTATTTCGTGGTAACGCCGATTGCTACGTCAGCACTAACGACCTTTCCTTTTCTGGTTTACAAGCAGCCTTAGAAAAAGGTCTTTCTATTCTCGGACTAGAACTACCTAGCCATAACGCCTTCATTCCCGAAATCAATCTGGAATTACTCAGAGACTACGCCACAAAAAGAGGCAAAGATGGCTGGTTACCTTTGTGTAGTTCCATCAAAGAAATGGGAGAAGTGCTGCTTGATGGTACAAGCTACCTCCAGAAAAAAGCCAACCATGTGCAATCGCGCCGGGCTTCCTATTTCCGAGATTGGCAAGAAGTTCTAGTTGCGGCTAGTGATGGCACATTTGCCCGTGACATTCGCCTGACTCAATCCGTAGGATTTAACCTCTTGTGTGCAGATGGTGCTAATCGCACATCTATCGGTGAACGAGCGGGGAATACTAGCGATGCTAACTTCCTGAGAACTTGGGATTATCGAGATGCATCCGAGAAAATTGCCGAATCTGCCGGAAAAATGCTCTATGCAGATTATGTAGATTCAGGTACATACCCGATTATCATGGCCAATCACTTCGGTGGAGTCATCTTCCACGAAGCCTGCGGACATCTTTTAGAAACTACGCAAATCGAACGTAAGACTACTCCCTTTGCCGACAAAAAAGGCGAAAAAATTGCCCACGAAAGTCTCACAGCTTGGGACGAAGGTCGAGCAGAAAATGCCTTCGGTACTATTGACATGGACGACGAAGGAATGCCGGCTCAAAGAACCCTATTAATTGAAAAAGGTGTTCTGAAAAACTTCCTAGCCGATAGAACAGGTTCTTCGCGCACCGGACACCCCAGAACCGGAAGTGGTCGCCGCCAAGGTTATACCTTTGCTGCTGCTAGTCGGATGCGTAATACTTATATTGCGCCTGGCGAATATACCACCGAAGATTTATTTAACTCAGTTGATAAAGGCATTTACTGTAAAAAGATGGGTGGCGGTAGCGTTGGGGCTACAGGTCAATTTAACTTTGGTGTAGATGAAGCTTATTTAATTGAAAATGGCAAAATCACTAAACCATTAAAAGGAGCCATCCTCATTGGTGAAGCCAAGGAAATCATGAACAAAATTTCCATGTGTTCCCAAGATTTGGAACTTGCGCCCGGCTTCTGCGGTTCCGTTAGTGGCAGTATCTACACCACAGTCGGACAACCCCACATCAAAGTTGATTCTATTACCGTTGGTGGCAGATAAAAAAATTTGGCAACGCCTAAAATAGTGCATGATGATTCTCTTGTGGAACAGGCATCTTGCCTGTTTTGGGCGGGCTAGAAGCCCACCCCACAATATGTATCTTTATCTACCAAATCAGTTGTGTAACGCCACCATAAAGCCAAAATCCAAAATCCAAAATTAACTATGCCGAATATTAATGAAATTGCTAATAATGCCAAGGCTAATGCTAGTAAACTTGGGATCAAGAAATTTGACATTTATGGCTCGACTATCGATGAAACTAGTGTCCAAGTAGATCAAGGTGAGCCAAAACAAGTTAAAGCTTCCAATCGTTCTGGTGTGACTGTGCGTGTCTGGAATGAAGAAAATACAATGGGTGTTACCAGCACCACAGATGTAGACCCCAAAGGGCTAGAATTAGCTTTAAAAACTGCCTATGAAGCTAGTTTTTTTGGTGTCAAGGAAAATGTCCCTGATTTTAGCCCCGAAGCAACTGTGACTATTCCCAGCACACATCAGGAAAAAGCACCCCAAGCACCTGTGGCTGAACTAATTAAAAGTTTGGTGGAAGCAGAAAAAGAACTTTTAGCAGCGCATCCAGCAATTCAGGGCGTACCTTATAACGGTTTAGCCCAAAGAGATATTGATAGATTCTATCTCAATAGCGACGGTGCAACCAGAAATGAATCTCATTCTTTGGCATCAATTTATCTGTACAGCAAAACTGAGGAAGAAGGCAAAAAGCCTCGCAGTGGTAGCGCTTTTAGAATTGAGCGGAGTGTAAATAATCTCGATATTAATGGTTGTATCAAGGAAACCGCAGAGAAAACCATCAGCCACTTGAATTATGAAAAAATCAAGTCTGGTAAATATCAAGTTGTTTTCTCTCCTGATGCTTTTTTAAGTTTGTTGGGTGCGTTTTCTAACTTGTTCAACGCTCAAAGTATTCTAGATAACCAAAGCTTATCGAAGGCTGATGATTTAGGCAAGCAAATTGCTTCACCTCTACTCTCAGTTTATGATGATTCACTGCACCCAGCTAACGTTGGTGCGGAAAGCTTTGACGGTGAAGGAACTCCCACTCGTCAGATTTCGCTGATTGAAAATGGGGTGTTAAAAAGTTTTCTTCACAGTGCGGGTACTGCGAAAAGAATGAATACCCAGCCCACAGGTAACGCAAGTATTGGTGCAAAAGTCAGCGTCAGTCCTAACTTTTACCATGTTTTTGCGGCAACATCACCTGAACAGGATTTTACCTTAGACACTGCGGAAAATGTCATTTTAATTGATGATTTACAAGCTCTCCATGCAGGAGTGAAATCTTTACAAGGTTCGTTTTCTCTGCCTTTTGATGGCTGGCTAGTTAATAAAGGTGTGAGAACGAGTATTGAATCAGCAACTGTGGCTGGCGATTTCTTAGAACTCCTGAAGTCGATAGTTTATGTCGATAAAGAAGCAGAGCTTACCCCTGGTGGAGTCTGTCCTAAAATTTGGGTTGATCAACTTTCGATTACTGGGGAATAAAACTTAGGAGTTAGGAGTTATTCTTTAACTCTTAACTCTTATTCTTCACCACCAATGCCGAGATTGATATCAAAACCGTCAGCACCATTGATATTAGTACCAATCATGACTGCACCATTGACTTGAGCATTATATAAGTTGGCATCGCTTAAATCGGCATTGGTCAGATTTGCGTAATCAAAGGTAGTACCATTGGCATAGGCTTCTGTGAGATCAGCAGAGTGCAAGTTAGCACCAGTTAAATCTGCACCTTCTAGGTTAGCGTATTCTAAGTTTGCACCTTCTAAATTAGCGTTTCTCAAATCAACACCTATGAGGTGAGCGCCTTTGAGGTTAGCGTTGCTTAAATCGCAACCATAACATTCCCTAGTTTCTAGCAACTGCTGTGTGGGAGTAAGTTTTTCTGTAGCGGAAATGGGCGCAGCTAAAGTTAGCGTACTGAGTAGCGCTGCTGCGGTCAAAAATATGGTTTTCATAATTTATTTACCTTCTATACTTCTGAGAAGTTATTGATTTAACTTTTTTCTATGCTTTAAATTATGCCCTCTTCTACGTATTATGTCCTCTGGCTAGAGGAGGAACTTACTGGTTTTAATGGGTTAAAAAAGAAATTTAGTATCCCACTTTAGTTACAGATGTAAACTTTGTTTCTTGAAGAAATCGGGTCTTGTCGGAGGATTAGGGAGTAAATGGGTGGAAAATTCTGAAGTTTCTTGCTCCTTTTCTTCTTGATTGTCGGTGCGTTGCGCTGTGCGACAACACACCCTACATTGAAATTTATTAACTACATTCTTTTCTTGAGAAATTCGGATAAAGGTTATTTAATGGCAATTCCTGAATCTTTGCCGCTACCTAATAAGTACAATAGTGCCATGCGAATAGCGATACCACTGGTAACTTGCGACTGAATTAAGCTAAATTCGGGATCATCCATTAAATCTGAGCTAATTTCTACTCCCCGGTTGACTGGCCCTGGATGTAAGACTTTCACGTTAGGTTTGCACAGATGTAGCTTTTGGCGTGTAATGCCAAAGGTTTGATGATATTCTCGCAAGCTGGGAAGTAGGTGTGCTGTCATGCGTTCTTTTTGCAGGCGCAATGTCATGACTATATCTGCATCCTGTAAAGCTGATTCTAGATCCCAATGTAAAAATAGTTGACGGTTGAGTGTGGGGGTTGAGCCTGTTTTATCTTCTTCTAAAACAAAGTCTTTAAATAACTGAGGTAGCAGGGTGGGTGGTGCTGCTAGATGCACTTGTGCGCCACTGGCTGTTAAACTCCAGATGTTTGACCGTGCGACGCGAGAATGTAATATGTCTCCAACGATCGCAATTTTTTTATCTTTTAACAATTCTAACCGGGGATGACTGCGGTCTATGAGAGTACAGATGGTAAATAAATCTAGCAGTGCTTGGGAAGGATGCTCATGTTGACCGTCACCAGCGTTGAGGATACTGACTCGTACCCCTAGACGATCCATTTCCTGTGCGATCGCATTCGGAACTCCGGCTTCTTTATGGCGGATCACCATAATATCAGTTCCCATGGCCAAATAGGTCTTGGCTGTGTCCAGAATGGTTTCTCCCTTCGTCATGGAAGAACTAGCTGCGGCAAAGTTCAGCGTATCTGCACTGAGGCGTTTAGCGGCCAGTTCAAAACTGCTGCGGGTGCGTGTGGAAGGTTCAAAAAATAAATTCGCCACCACCTGTCCTTGTAGGCTGGGTACTTTCTTTGTCCGTCGTGACAGCACCTCCTGAAAACTAGCAGCAATTTGTAAAACAGTATCGTATTCGGCAGTTGTGAAGTCAGCGAGGGAAAGAACGTGATGACGATTCCAGGTGGTAGTAGGCATAAATAGCTTTCGGTGTTCTATGTAAAGACGCAATCATTTACGTCCCTACAGCTTTTTGATTTACATAACATATGCAGTGGAAATCATAGCACTTGCCTTCCTTCTAAATAGATACCTGTTTCCCCATATCGCCCAATCAATCTCAGATAGCCCCGAACGGTTTATTACGGTTAGCCACACCTTTAACGTTTGTCAACCCCTTGTAAAAATAATTTACATAGTGTTATATTTGGTTACATAAGCAAACAAAAAAGAAAAACCCATGACAAACAAAGGTTTCAAGATTAACGAACTTGGTGAACGGAATAACTTTGCCGTTGAGCCAAAAGTGTATGTAGACAAAACCCCAAGAGCAGGCTTTACTAACTATGCAGAAAAACTCAATGGTCGTTTGGCGATGATTGGCTTTGTGTCACTCATAGCCGTAGAAGTGATTACAGGACACGGCTTAATTGGATGGCTGACTACTCTGTAAATTGAAATTCCAGAAATTTACGAAATTAATTAACAAGAGAACAATAAGCGAGAAAAAATATGAAAACTGATTTTAATTTTCCCCAAAAAGATTTATTTGGTCCGGTTGTATTTAGACCCAATTTCAATAACTTTGAAACAATTAATGTCAACCAAGCCTGGTCATTATTTTTCAGTGGCGGACAAGACGATAACAAGCTAGGACGAGGAACAGAGTTGGGACGTTTCTTCACTAACTTTTTAATTGCGGTGGGTGTAACAGGAAGCATTTGGGCAATCTTTTTCAACCACGTCGTATAAATAGCTGTTTTCAGATTTCCTATTGAATAAGCTCCCCAGAAGTCTTGATTTTATCCCCAAGGCTTCTTTTCATTATTTAAATCCCCAATCCCCACTCCCTTAATTACTCATAATCGCATCTAATAAAAGACCAGCCCCGAAACGCACGACATCATTGCAAGGTAGACCAGTTTCGGCTGTAGTTTGTGCGATCGCCTCCTGAGCTGTAAACTCATCTAAATGAGCCGTATTCAAAGCTATACCCACTACAGGCACATTGCCAAACGCGCCTTCTCCACTGGCGACAGTTTCATACAACCGAATCACCTTTGGTAAAGATGGAATAACGACATGGGAATGATTACGCACTTCAACTTGTCCCGCCCGATGTGCCAAAATTAATTGGGTTGGTTGCGAACCACGGATTAAAGGTAAAGTCGCAGTAGAACCAGGATGCAGCAGTGAACCTTGTCCTTCAATGTGGAGGATGTCGTATTCTTGACCATAACGCATCACCATTTGCTCCACAGCACCAGCCGCAAAATCTACCCGCACAGCATCTAAAGGTACGCCATCTCCTGCTAACATCACCCCAGTTTGACCTGTAGCCAAAAATTTAGAACGCCATCCCCTGCGCCGTGACTCCCAATGTAATTCTAGGCTAGTGGACATTTTACCAATTGCCATATCAGTTCCCACAGTCAGCACTCGCCGACAGGGAAGAGTCCGAGCCAAACCGCTAGCAACACCCAAATTAGCTGGTTCTTGACGCACATCCCAAATTAATTGTCCTGGTTTCAGCAGTGCATTTAACTCTGGTATATTCGCCAATGGTGTGTGTAAACCATTTACCAAGGACATTCCAGCTTGTAAAGCATTTTTAATTTCTAGCCAGTAATCATCTGGTAAAGCCCCGCCTTTGGGAGCAATACCAATTACCAAAACTTCCGGTTGATACTCCAGTGCTGCTGTTAATGATGCCACAATTGGCACATCACGCTTGATCCCGGTTAATTCTGACACAGATTTGCCAGCAGATTCACGATCAATCAAAGCGACGATGGGGGCTTGACTGTAGCGTAAAAGTGATAGCCCAGTTTTACCCTGAGTCCCAGTAATTCCTTCATGTAGCAGAATTGCTACTCTTTGATTAAGCAGTAAACTCACTGTATTGCACCCCCAAGCCTGGTAAATCGTTTGGTAAAATTCTCCCCTCTTGCACTAATGCACCCGTAAAGGGATCATCAATTAAGTTCAGATGACTGTCTAAATCTAAATAATCAGCTAATGGTGCTAACTGGGCTGCGGCTGTATTCGCTAGTGTACTGTCAGAATAGCAACCAAACATGACTTGTAACCCATACGCTCTCGCTGTATGTACCATCCGCATAGCCTCAGTGAGTCCCCCTGATTTCATCAGTTTAATATTGATCCCATCCACATAGTTTGCTAAATGGGGAATATCGCTGCTAGTAAAGCAACTTTCATCCACAAATATGGGTAAGGGGGATTTCTCCTTCAGTTGGACTAAACTTGTTTCTTCACCCCGTGGTAATGGCTGTTCAACATATTTTATACCTAAATCAGCTAGCCAATTACAAATATAAATAGCATCTTCTAAGCTCCAACCCCCGTTTGCATCGACAAATAATTCTAAACCGGGTGCTTCTTGTTGCACAGCTAATAGCATTTGCTGGTCTGCATCTATACCCTCTGGATTACCTAATTTCACCTTAAATAGGCGAACATCCATAAATTTTAACCAGTCCCGCGCCCTAGCCCTCGCTCCGGCTGGTGAATTAATGCCAATTGTCACCGAAGTCGGTACTATAACATCACGGTCAAGTCCCCAAATTTGCCACAAAGCTAATCCCATACGCTTACCTAGCCAGTCATACATGGCCATATCCAGCGCTGCCCTCACCGACGAAGGAATCTGCTGTTGTGTTAGAATTTGTTCAATTTCCTGGCGTTGTAACGGGCTAAATTTTTCTAATATTGGTGTTAGTTGCTGTAGTTGATTTTTGATGATATCCGTAGATTGGGAATGAGTGCCTACACCAAAAGGAGAAGCTTCACCCCAGCCTTCAATACCATCTTGGAAAATTTTTACCCATAGGTTTGTGGTTTGGGCTGTTGTTCCGCGACTAATAGTTAAAGGAAAGCGTTTATTGACAGTAAATAATTTTGCTTCTACTTTCATAAGTATAATCAATTAAGTATGGTATTGGCGTGGCAAGCTTAAAGTAGTGCATTAGGGAAAAGCAGAAAAAATTGATTTATCTCAATTTTCTCAAGAATCTATTGCAACATTTTAGCCTTGCCACGCCAGTAGGGTGCGTTAGGATGAAATCCGTAACGCACCGTTATTAAGGCTTTGGTGCGTTACGCTACCGCTAACACACCCTACTTGTTTGTTCAATAATCAAATAGTAGTCCTATATATCTATGAATTATGTCAAAAAATGGCAAGTGGTAAAATCAGAAATGGTTTTAAATCATCGCTGGTGTCAAGTCAGGCAAGATGTCATAAAGTTACCTAATGGTAAAATAATAGATGATTTTTTTCTAGTTGTTAGACCGGAAGTTGCACTAGTTTTACCGATAACAAATGAGCAAGAAATTGTGTTTGTACGTCAATATAGGCATGGGGCGGGTGAAATTTTGTTAGAACTTCCGGCGGGGAGTTTCGACGCAGCCAAAGAAGATGCTGAAACAGCAGCAGTCAGAGAATTAAAAGAAGAAACTGGCTATATATCCCAGAAATTTACTAAATTAGCTACTTTATATGATAATCCAGTCAAGGATACTAACAAAATACATTTATTTTTGGCTGAAAATGTGAACAAAATCGGCGAGCAAACACTAGACATTACAGAAGATATTGAGATTGTATTAATTCCTGTAGAATCAGTTTTAGATCAAATTACTAAAGGTGAAATTGCGGTAACAGGGAGTATTGCGGCGCTGTTTTTAGGTTTAAATTTTCTCAACTCATAAATTGACATATAGCCATAATTTTTAGAAAGTAATTTAATTGCTATACAAACCTTACAAAGACAACAGTCAGCAAGAAAATATTCACGCTTACTCAATGAATCCTTGAAAAATTGCCAAGATATGCAAACGGGAATTAAAAATTGAGCAGGAGATGAGGAACCTTCACATCTTATACCAAGAGAATTTAAAGATGCATAAATAGAATTTAACCAGACAGAAATCCAGTTCCCCTCCTCGCTTGCGGGGAGGGGTTAGGGGTGGGGTCGAAATAATATGCAGCCTCACAAATAATTGGTATTAGTTGAAGAAACTATTTAGCCAGATTGATGAATACAGATCATATTTCGTCTATATTAGATTTCACCTATTACCAATGCTATGGTTTTTTTGGAAAAACCGACTAAAATAAATACTCAAATCGCACTTTCATAGGAGTATCTCGCTGTGCAGCCGGACTTAATAGGTTTGGAAATTAGCAAAGGTGAACTGAGACGTTTGACAGGATTCGAGCCAGATGATGTTTTTCGACCTTCTATGTGGAAAGACGGGAAGCAGCGATTAGGAATGTTTATTAATGAAATGCTGGTAGCATTGGCTTTAACCCCTATCGTTGTTGGCTTTGTTTATGCGTTTATTATTCTGCCGATAATTGGTTCTTCAATTACAGTAGGAATCCTGTTACTAATTTTAGTCCCAATTTCCATATTAGTTGGGCGATCGCTATGGCAACGTTTGACCTTTCCCCACAGTCTGACAGTAATTTTAGATGAAGTCGATAAATATCATACTGTGGTCAAAGCAATAGATATTAATGACCAATTAGCCACATCTGGCAATTCCCAAAGTAGCATTGATGACCGAGATCAAGTGATTACTGCCTTACAACTTATTAGAGAAGATTTAGTAAATTCTCTTAAAAGTGAACGAATTTTGCGGGATAATAAAAGACTACTGGCAAATAACCAAGAGTTATTTATTAATAATTTAGCCAATCTGCAAGCTATGCAAGTTAGTAGTCAGACCAGCGAATATGCTCAACTTCTCAATCAATCTTTGCAGATTGCCTTGGATGTACAAGCAGAAGTCAGAAAATTACAAAAAATTTGAGTTGAGCAAATATCCACTAGGATGTTCCTAAACACAGTCGTCCCCGTTGATTTACAATGAGTAACAAACCTAAAATTATTGTTTTAGATGATGACCCCACAGGTTCACAAACCGTCCACAGTTGCTTGCTGTTGATGCAGTGGGATATGGATACTTTACGCCTCGGTTTACAAGATGATTCACCAATTTTCTTTGTCCTGACAAATACCAGATCCTTACCGCCAGAGTCAGCAGCATCTGTGACGAGAGAAGTTTGTCAAAACTTAAAACTGGCGTTAGCTGCGGAAAAGATAACTGATTTTTTGGTTGTTAGCCGTTCTGATTCGACATTACGGGGACATTATCCTATAGAAACAGATGCGATCGCACAAGAACTTGGGCCATTTGACGCTCATTTTCTCGTACCAGCATTTTTTGTGGGCGAAGCCCTTCTAACAGAAGGCGGACGCATTACCCGTGATAGCGTACATTACCTGGTTATTGATGGTGTACCTACCCCAGTACATGAAACAGAATTTGCCCGTGATTCGGTGTTCAGCTACCATCACAGTTATTTACCCAAGTACGTAGAGGAAAAGACTCAAGGGCAGATTAGTGCGGAATCTGTCACCAGGTTTTTACTTGATGATATCCGGACTGGTAGTTTAGAACGCTTATTACAACTGTGTGATAATCAATGCGCTGTTGTCGATGGTGAAACTCAAGGGGATCTCAACTCCTTTGCTGTGGATGTGCTAACAGCCGCCAGTCAAGGAAAACGCTTTTTGTTTCGCAGTGCTGCGAGTATTTTAACCGCTTTGGCTGCCTTACCTCCTCAACCCATTGCCGCAGAAAACATGGCGAAATATGTACGCGCCGGAAAACCGGGTGCGGTGATTGTGGGTTCACACGTTAAAAAGACAACTCAGCAGCTAGAGGCGTTATTGCAAGTTGAGGGAACGGCGGGAATCGAAGTGGATGTGGCGCGATTACTCGATGATGGCGTGAATGAATCTGCTAAACTGTTAACCGAGATTCTGGAAAGTATCAAGGCGGTACATCATGCTGGTCAAACCCCAGTAGTTTATACCAGTCGTCAAGAACTAAGTTTTAAGGATGTTAAAACTAGGTTAGAGTTTGGGGTGAAAGTTTCCAGTTTATTGATGGATATTGTCCGGGGTTTACCATCTGATATCGGATTTTTAATCAGCAAGGGTGGAATTACCTCAAACGATGTCTTGAGTACCGGTCTGTCTTTAAATTCAGCCCGCTTACTTGGACAAGTTTTAGCTGGTTGTTCAATGGTAATCACCACTGCGGAACATCCTCAGTTTCCCAATTTGCCAGTAGTTCTGTTTCCTGGTAATGTTGGCGATGCTGATGCCTTGGGGACGGTTTACAAAAGATTAACTAAAAATATATAGGTAAAGATATAGGTAAAGAAATTTCTGGATTTTACAACTGATTTAATATTGATCATAACTCGGTGTATCTATTGGCTAGTGCTGCATGACTTCTGATTCTCATATCCCCAATTTAGAGTTAAATTCTGCACTCCCTGATGTAGAATCTAATTCTCACATTTCGGATTTAGAAGTAAATCCTCCCTTTGCTGACGAGATAAAGTCGAATTTCGCAATTTCTGAGGGCGATTCTGATAATATTATCCCCGATGCCGAGCTAAATTCTGTTCTCGTCTATTTACAGTCAAATTCCGAACCTGATGATCTAGAGTCAAATTCTGCCCCGACTGATACCGAGTCTGTTTCTCTGGCTGAGGTGGTTGATTTGGATTTCGACTCGACTGAATCATTCACAGCAGAGAATAGGTTAAAAAACCATGTCCAAGTACAGTTCAAAAGTGAGGGGGAAAGACTGTTAGTAATTTTGCCAACAGAATCTCAAATACCAGCTTCAGAACTGGCCTGGTCTGAGATTTGGCAACAATTGAAGTTACGGTTAAATGCAGGCGATCGCTTTCGCACATCCACCAAACCAGTACATTTGATTGCACAAGACCGCTTATTAGATGGCAGACAATTACAAGAGTTCGCCGAAGCCTTCAGTGAAGTCCAACTGCAACTGAAATCTGTCGCTACCAGTCGCCGCCAAACTGCGATCGCAGCTGTTACCTCTGGTTACTCAGTCGAACAACTCCAACCCGAAACGACTCTCCATTCTGAGTTGAAAACTGCAACTAAAACTTCAGCAGATGCCCTCTATCTAGAAATGACCGTTCGTTCTGGGACAGAAATTCGTCATCCTGGGACAGTGATTATTTTAGGAGATATAAATCCAGGTGGTATCGTAGTGGCAGAAGGAGATATTGTCATCTGGGGGCGATTACGTGGAATTGCTCATGCGGGTGCCGGAGGTAATCGTGAGTGTCTGATTATGGCCTTGCAAATGGAACCAACCCAATTGCGAATCGCAGATACGGTAGCTAGATCCCCAGAAAAATCACCGATGCAGGTTTTTCCCGAAGTGGCGCATATTACGCCCGCCGGCATCCGCATCGCCAGGGCTAATGATTTTTCTCGAAACCAATTAAATAGGTTAAATCAGCTACCATAAGTATTTATTATATTTCCTGAACCCTCATCGAGCGCAACTCTACCATGACTCGCATTATTGTGATTACCTCCGGTAAAGGAGGAGTGGGTAAAACCACAGTTTCCGCAAATTTAGGCATGACTTTAGCCAAAATTGGTCGTCAAGTTGCTTTAGTTGATGCGGATTTTGGGCTGAGAAATTTAGATTTGTTGCTGGGACTAGAAAACCGCATCGTTTATACTGCGGTGGAAGTTCTGGCTAGGGAGTGCCGATTAGAACAGGCTTTGGTGAAAGATAAGCGGCAACCCAATCTGGTATTATTACCCGCGGCTCAAAATCGCTCTAAAGATGCAGTCACTCCTGAACAAATGAAATTGCTAGTCAATGCACTGGCGCAAAAATTTCAGTACGTGATTATCGATAGTCCGGCTGGCATTGAAAATGGGTTTAAAAATGCGATCGCCCCAGCCAAAGAAGCCCTGATTGTGACTACGCCCGAAATTTCCGCAGTGCGTGATGCTGACAGAGTAGTGGGGTTACTAGAAGCACAAGGCATTAAGAAAGCCCATTTAATCATTAACCGCATCAGACCCGCAATGGTACGAGCAAATGATATGATGTCTGTGCAAGATGTTCAGGAACTTCTGGCAATACCCCTAATTGGGGTAATACCTGATGATGAGCGTGTTATTGTTTCTACCAATCGCGGCGAACCCTTAGTATTAGGGGATACCCCCTCTTTAGCAGCCATAGCCTTTAATAATATTGCCCGTAGATTGGAGGGAGAAAAAGTCGATTTTCTTGATCTCGACACACACAATCACAACATCTTCGCGCGTCTGCGAAAGTTGTTGTGGACAAAGATTGTTTAACTAACTCATGTTCCAGTCTCCGCACACCCATTGGCAATGATTCTTGAACTTATAGAACGATTATTTTTACGGACTCCTGACACTAGTCGCACTCAAGTGAAACGTCGCCTGCAAGTGGTGATTGCTCACGACCGTGCTGATTTAGATCCCCAAAAGTTAGAAAAAATGCGGCAAGAAATCCTAGAGATAGTTTGTCGCTATGTAGAAATTGAGACAGAAGGACTAGAATTTTCTCTAGAAAGTAATCAACGCGCCACAGCTTTGATTGCTAACTTACCCATCCGTCGAGTTAAAGAAGACGTAGCTGAATTAGAACCCAGTGAGCCGTCAGAGGAGTAATAGTTAGATTAACCGCTATTCGTCAGGTGTGTTGTCCCATAGTGCAACGCACCATATTGATTTTAAATTACAAAAATTCCCGTTGCTTTTGTGTTTAACAACGGGAGTCGATCAAATTTTTCAGCCATTATCGAGAAGCAAATTGTGGGCCTGCCCAAACTTCTGTAATTTGTTGACCAAAAGTAATAGGCTGATCTGCATCTGTTGTATTTAGAGTTTGACCATCGCTCCTAACTTGCACCAAAGGCCAGTTTTCTTCTCCCATTTCTCCCGCACGGAAAAGTGCATGATCAGGTCGGTTTTTACTCCAACCTAACAACACCGCGATCTTCTCATGCTCATGTTCCTCACGAGCTGGTGCAACAGTGTTAATCTGATTTTTGTGGCGATCCCAGATGACTGCATGATCCGTGGAATCGCCTGTGTTAAACTTACCTTCAAACTTACGTGCTAAGAAGCGATCGCTTTGTTCTGACCAGCTAACAGGAACTAAAACCCCTATTTTCCCACCATTTGCATCCACCGCTTCTGAGGATGAAACATTTCTGTTGATCTTTAACAGAGGATCGCTGATTGGCGCAGTTGAAGCCATCACCCTCAAACGATTAGTTTGTGTATCTTCCACAAACATCACACTGGTAACTTTGCTGTTATACATTTCGGGTCTAACTTCTAGTTGCACCCGGCTGTAAACAATATACCTACCATCAGGAGAAGTCACAGGTACACTGCGATAGTGGCGAACCCCAGAACCTCCGTTAGCAGCGATCGCCTCTTGAGTCGCGACAATCCATTTCCAAGGAATCGGATGGGGACTGCCGATGGGATCAATCTGTGCCAACATTTCCTCTTCATCAAGTTCGTCGATAACAGGTGTTTGGGGCGTTAAGATTGGTTGTAACTGTCTAGGCGTTGTTCTCAATGATTTCGCGGTCAGCATTTCATTTGACAACTTGGTCTTCAAGCTATTACCACGTTGGAATTTACTCCCCGCCGTTTCTCGAATTGGTGCTAATTCCACTGCTGCCAATGGTGAAGCATCATCAAAATCACTGCTAGAGAGAAAATTTTCTGCTACCAAAGACTCAATTTTGCCCGTTTGTAGGATTGACGGTTCCCGAATAGAAGCCATTAACAATGGCATAGATTCAGATTTTTCGGCGAAGGAAGTTATGGGAGATGTTGTTAATAATTCAACTAAATAAGGTTCATTCATACTAGCCACTGCCAATGGTGCAGAGTCAAATTGTGTCCTTGCGGAAGCAATTTTTGTGACTACGCTTGATTGTTTGGCAGAGCTAGAGTGACCCGAAATCGCAACTAAGGGTGCGATCAGCATCACTAGGACAACATAATTGAGAAATGGTTGAAGGCGGAACCATCCTGACAGCAAGAAGAGTTTGAGCATATGTAGACTCTCTAGGGAGGGCGGGTGCTGTGTGAAGAGCAATGCCTAAGCAGTAAGGGAGCAGGCGATAATTACAGGTATAACAACAAACTACTAGATTTAACCAGTAAAACCAGATAATTTCTTCAAAGTTTGCAGATTTTTACAAAACTTTAGTGTCATCTTTCATCCCTCATTGCTGAGAAAATGTGGTTTTTTTTGGGAAATCTGCACTCAAAAAACTACGCAGTTGACTAGATGTGACTGCATAAAATATACTTTTGCCTCTGCCCTTAATACCCGACTACATCAAATAACTGTTGTTAGTTAAAGAGTATTCAACCTATCATTTAGGCTAAATATACTGCAAGTACGGAGACTGAGCAGAATCACTGATCTTTTGGTATTGGCAAGAGCAAAAGCACACTTAGTTTCCCTATTGATTTCTGCTACAACAGAGCAGACCCCGATAACGGTAGAAGTGAGGCGTTACTTTAAAAGCTGGGAAAGATGACGTACAACTTATAATACTTAAAAAACACCATTAGCATCCACCCTAAGACAGAAACTAATATCTCAATTTGAAAAATTGCGGTATCGCAATTCACCAGTTTGAGAAACACAACTAAACTTGTAGCCGGATACGGGTTAAATTTATCAAAGGAGATTTACTACGTATACCTAAAATTACCTATTGTTAGACATAGCCAATTAGGATTACTCGTACTGTGTACACTTTATACCAAGTTGTTAGCTTTTAAACTTAATATACTAAGTTTATCAAACAACCCTGATTTTCGCCAATATGAAACCACCTTAGCATCAAAAAAATTAACTTTGCACTATTTTCTGGAAAAAGCCTGGGTAATGGACACCATAGACTAGAATTGGGTATTTTCTCAGGAGATTGCAGCCCTTTTCTATCGATCGCGCCTTAGTGATTTAGTACTTATTTACTAATGAGGGCATAAATAGGCAAAAATCGATTAAACTATGTTACGCCAGATAAAATTGTGGGAATTGCTTTGTATTCAGGACTTTAGTCCTATATTGTCTTGTTGAAGACATTAACTATAGGACTACTATTTGATTTTTGTTGGCGTAGCCTGCGCTTTGCGCTTACAGACACGTAGGGTGTGTTAGCGGTAGCGTAACGCACCAAAGCCTTAATAATGGTGCGTTACGGACTTCATCCTAACGCACCCTACAATACTTAATTTTTTCATAAATCAAACCGGATTCCTATATTTCAGCTGATCTACGTAATAAATCACAAATAATGAAAGTAGTATTCTTTGGAACACCTCACTTCGCCGTTCCTACCTTGGAAAAATTACTGAACCAACCAGAGTTTGAAGTTGTGGCAGTTGTTACCCAACCAGATAAACGTCGAGAACGGGGTAACAAACTGATTCCTTCAGCCGTAAAAGCCGTTGCGATTAACCATAACTTGCCTGTATGGCAACCACAAAGGATTAAAAAGGACACTGAAACTTTAACCCAACTTCAAAAGTCTGATGCAGATGTATTTGTGGTTGTAGCCTATGGACAGATTTTGTCCCCAGAAATATTAGATATGCCCAAGTTGGGTTGTATTAATGTGCATGGCTCAATTTTACCCAAATATCGGGGTGCAGCACCGATTCAGTGGTGTCTGTACAACGGCGAAAAAGCAACGGGGATCACTACAATGTTAATGGATGCCGGCATGGATACCGGGGCAATGCTCTTGAAAGCAACTACACCTATTGCATTGCTAGATAATAGCCAAGATTTAGCTCAGAGGCTATCTGTAATTGGTGGAGATTTATTAGTAGAAACTCTATTCAATTTGGCAAGTCAAAAAATTGTACCTGTGCCTCAAGATGATGAGTCGGCGACTTATGCACCTTTGATTCAAAAGCAGAACTACACATTGGATTGGTCAAAGAGTGCTATTCAATTACATAACCAAATCAGAGGCTTTTACCCCAACTGCACAGCTACCTTTCGCAACCAAGGAATCAAAATTATCGCCTCGGTTCCCCTTGGTGATGCTTACGGTTATGAGCCGACAGATGAATTAACAGAAATTTACCAAAAATTACCTGATTTATCAACTCTATCAGGGAGCAGAGGAGAAGTGGTAAGCATCGCCAAGGGAATGGGCGCTATTGCCCAAACTGGTGAGGGTTTGCTACTTTTACGTGAGGTTCAGTTAGCTGGCAAACGTCCCCAGTCGGGATGGGATTTTGTGAACGGTAACCGTTTAACTGTGGGAGAAGTTTTTGGTAATGGTTAAATTTCTAGTTTTTCGTAGGAATGGCAAGACTCACAAGGGCCTTCGGGATTGACAGCACAGCGCATGATTTCCGATTGTGCATTATAGCTACAGGTAGCATCACCAATTACCCAACGTCCTTTGACTAAAGTTTTCTCTGTTGGTCTTTTGGCAGACTGTACGTAAAGGGCGATATTCCGCAAGTGGTAACGTCCTGATTTCAATTGGTATCTGTGGCGGCGTTCTAATACCGCATAAGTTTGACCTTCAAAATCGACGTAGTTTCCTGGTTGGGGTGTCCAATCGAGTTGGACTCTGCCGAGTGACTGACTGGGATGTGTCAGAATTACCTCGGTTGCTAAAGAGTCTGGCTCCATAAGTTTATGTAATGTGGTTTACATTAATTATAAATAAAATGCCGAAAATCTTAGACAAAATCACCGCCATCGCTCTCTCTAGAGCCAAACATTTCGTCACAAATTTGTTCAATTCAACATTGTATAATTACCAGGCAATAATTACTATAGACAACTCCAACATTTAGTTCATATAAGTTTACAAATATCAGCCATTTGAGAAAACATTAAAGTAAATACGCTACCGTGATGTTGTTGATATATCAGCAATAGAGAGATTTAGCCCATCCAAATTTTACCATTGCCTATGAGATTGTTTAAAGTTATGTAGCCTTTTGATGACCGACTGTGAGCTACTGCTGTAGACTATGCTTTGATATGATTCTTTCGCAGAGAAGAACACTGGAAAGGAGCCTTTTTTTCAATGTCTCATACCGTTAAAATTTACGATACCTGCATTGGCTGCACCCAGTGCGTCCGTGCTTGCCCTACAGACGTGTTGGAGATGGTTCCCTGGGATGGCTGTAAAGCTGCTCAAGTTGCCTCTTCACCCCGCACCGAAGACTGCGTGGGATGTAAGCGTTGTGAAACTGCTTGCCCTACTGACTTTTTAAGCATCCGAGTTTATCTAGGTGCTGAAACAACTCGCAGCATGGGTCTAGCTTATTAAGGAATTTACTGGAAATTCCTGATTTAGTTGGCAATTTACAATTGTAGGGTGGGTCTATTCACCCTACTAAATTTTTCTTTTAGTCTAAAGTTTAAAAAATTATAACCATACCTGATAGCATAGGGAGCAACTTGCTCCTTTTTTTTGGACAAAAGGCCGCTTTCATGCTGGCAGGTGAACTAGATTAAATTATATTGAAATCAGAGTGGTGTGAGTCATGTGTGGAATCGTTGGGTATATAGGGACTCAAGCGGCAACGGATATCTTACTGGCGGGGCTAGAAAAACTGGAGTATCGCGGGTATGACTCCGCGGGGATAGCCACAGTCTGGGAAGGTGAAGTGGACTGTGTTCGCGCCAAAGGCAAACTACATAACTTACGTTCTAAACTCGAACAAATCGCCACTCCTGCCCAAATTGGGATTGGTCATACTCGCTGGGCGACTCATGGGAAGCCAGAGGAACACAACGCCCATCCCCACATGGATATGGCTATGCGAGTGGCGGTGGTGCAAAATGGCATTGTGGAAAATTACCGCGAGTTGCGGGAAGAACTTAAACAAAAAGGACACCAATTTGTTTCGGAAACCGACACCGAAGTTATTCCCCATCTGATAGCGGAATTTTTAAAGCATCCCCCAGCGCCTCATCTCCCTAGTTCCCCATCTGCTCTTTTAGACGCAATTCGCCAAGCTGTTAACTATCTTAGGGGTGCGTTTGCGATCGCAGTTATTTCTGCTGACTACCCAGATGAATTGATAGCAGTTCGCCAACAAGCTCCCCTAGTCATTGGTTTTGGTCAAGGTGAATTCTTTTGCGCCTCCGACACCCCCGCAATTGTGGCTCATACTCGTGCAGTTTTACCGCTGGAAAATGGCGAAATTGCTCGTCTGACTCCCTTGGGTGTGGAAGTTTATAACTTTGCTGGGGAAAGGTTGAAAAAACAACCCCGGATGCTGAATTTGAATCCCACGATGGTAGAAAAGCAGGGATTCAAACACTTTATGCTCAAAGAAATTCATGAGCAACCGGGGGTAGTTCGAGCTAGTTTAGCAGCTTACTTTAATACTGGTGGTAATTATGCTGAATCAGCTTCACCAATTAATCTCGGCTTACCTACGGAATTTTACGCAGATTTAGAGCAAATTAATATCGTCGCTTGTGGTACAAGTTGGCACGCGGCATTACTGGGAAAATACTTAATTGAACAACTAGCAGAAATTTCCACTCAGGTACATTACGCTTCTGAATATCGCTATGCACCCTCGCCTTTAACCGCAAATACATTAATTATTGGTGTGACCCAATCAGGTGAAACTGCTGATACTCTAGCCGCTTTAGGGATGGAAAAAGAACGTCGCCAGGGGAAAGAACCCAAATATCAAGCGCGACTTTTAGGGATTACCAATCGTCCAGAAAGCAGTCTGGGGTTAATGGTTCCCCATATGATTAATACCTTAGCCGGAATGGAAATTGGGGTAGCAGCCACGAAAACTTTTATCGCCCAACTAATGGCATTTTACGCTTTGGCGTTGGATTTAGCGGCTCGTCGTCAGACAGTTTCGCCAGAGAGATTAGCAGAGATTATTCAAGGGTTGCACCAAATTCCGCAACAAATTGAGGCGACTTTGCCAAGTCAGGAAACTTTAACTGAACACCTAGCACATGATTTTGCAGAAACCAAAGATTTTATCTTTTTAGGTAGGGGGATCAATTTTCCCATTGCTTTAGAAGGGGCTTTAAAATTAAAGGAAATCAGCTATATTCATGCTGAAGGTTATCCGGCTGGGGAAATGAAACATGGTCCCATTGCTTTATTGGAAGCGAAAGTTCCGGTAGTGGCGATCGCAGTTCCTGGTACTGTGTATGAAAAGGTGCTTTCTAATGCCCAAGAAGCCAAAGCCAGAGATTCCCGCTTAATTGGTGTAACTCCCAGTAATGATGGTGAAGCAGCAGAAATCTTTAATGATTTGCTCCCAGTTTCGGAAGTAGATGAATTACTCTCACCGATTCTGACTGTGATTCCTTTGCAATTATTGGCTTATCATATTGCGGCGCGTCGCGGTTTGGATGTTGACCAGCCCCGGAATTTGGCAAAATCTGTGACAGTTGAATAGTAGAATTTTATATCTGTATCCACAACAGTTGTAGATACAGATGAAAGATGCTGATAAATATGTAGCAATAGGATATATACCCTAAATGTGTTTATATGCCTAAACAATCTATTCCCCGTATAGAATATATCAGAGTCAAAAATTATCGAGCGCTGCATGACATAGAACTCAAAGGAATTCGTCCTCTAACTGTTTTCTTAGGGCCCAATGGTAGCGGTAAATCAACTATTTTTGATGTTTTCGCTTTTTTATCAGAATGTTTTACAGTCGGCTTGCGGAAAGCGTGGGACAAACGCGGACGCTTTAGAGAACTGCGGACACGAGGTGCAGACGGACCTATTGTAATTGAATTAAAATATCGTGAAAACGGAGATTTACCTATCATCACCTATCATCTTGCTATAGAAGAAGGACTAAAAGGACCTTATGTAGCAGAAGAATGGTTGCAATGGAGAAGAGGTCAGACTGGCAAACCATTCAAATTTCTCGACTTTCAAGAAGGTGCTGGAAAAGTAATTACAGGCGAAAAGCCAGACGAACAAGATGAGAGAGTATCTGAACAACTAAACTCTTCTGAACTACTTGCTGTCAGTACTTTGGGTCAATTTTCTAAACACCCTCGTGTGAGTGCATTACGCAATTTTATTACTGGTTGGTATCTTTCCTATTTAAGCGCAGATAACACCCGCAGTATTCCAGAAGCAGGACCCCAGGAAAGATTATCACCTACAGGAGATAATTTACCTAATGTCATTCAATATCTCAAAGAACAGCATCCTGATCGGTTACAACAAATTCTTAATATTTTATCCTCTCGTGTTCCCCGCTTAGAAAGAGTAGACGCGGAAATGATGCAGGATGGGCGGTTATTGCTGCAAATTAAAGATGCTCCTTTTCAAAAACCAATACTTGCTAAATTTGCCTCAGATGGCACACTCAAAATGTTAGCGTATCTCTCAGTATTATATGACCCAGATCCACCGCAACTTGTAGGAATTGAAGAACCAGAAAATTACCTACACCCTCGTTTATTGCCAGAATTAGCAGAAGAATGCCGCGCAGCTTCAGCTAATACTCAATTAATGGTAACTAGCCATTCACCTTTTTTTGTAAATGCTCTTAAACCAGAAGAACTTTGGGTACTTTACCGGGATGAGCAAGGGTATACACAAGCTAAACGAACGGCAGATATGCCAGGAATTAAAGATTTTATCGAACATGGAGCTACTTTAGGTTCTTTATGGATGGAAGACTATTTTGAAGTGGGTAATCCTCTAGTTAACTCTGGTGGACCTAAGAGGAATTTACCTCAAGCAAAATAAAGAAGGAGTCAATAAACTTGCACATTGAGTTTTTAGTAGAAGAATTATCAATGAAAGAAGCTCTCCAAAATTTACTCCCTAAAATTTTAGGAGAAACTATCAGTTTTGATATTCACCCTTACCAAGGTAAAAAATATTTACTTGCTAAATTACCTCACCGTTTGAGAGGATATAAATCTTGGTTGCCAGATGAAGACCGAATTGTAATTTTAGTTGATGAAGACCGGGAAGATTGTAAATTATTAAAGGAAAGACTAGAAAACATAGCTATTGATGCAGGCTTTATTACTAAGGCTAAGGCATCAGTAGGTATAGGTCAAAATTTCCAAGTTCTCAATAGAATAGCAATTGAAGAACTAGAAGCTTGGTTTTTTGGAGATATAGATGCTCTTATCAATGCTTATCCTGGAATATCACCTAATCTAGAAAAGCAGGCAAAATACCGTGACCCAGACTTAATTATGGGTGGTACTTGGGAAGCTTTAGAAAAAGTGCTACAAAGGGCAGGGTATCATAAAGGAGGTCTAGAAAAGACAAGAGCCGCACGAGAAATATCGCAATATATGAACCCATCCATTAATAGCTCGAACAGTTTTCAAATATTCTACGATGGCTTATTAAAAACAATACATAATTAATAATTAGGCAAGAATCAACCTAAATGCATGACAAAATGTAAATCATCCAAAACTCTTACATATATCTAAAGCGTTCACTTAGTGTGCCATAGGCATAAGCTCCGCTAACGTGTAGCGTGACTGCTTCGGTCTTATGCTTCACTCCGTAAAGTGCCTGCACAGCTTGTAAAGATTTCAGTTGACTCAGTAAGCTCTTGTATTCATAGCTACCAGCGTTTAGGCTGTAAAGGTTTCACAAAATAGGCAAAAATCTTGCTTATGTAGAAACTATTTCTAAAGATTGTGATCAATGCGTGAATATTTACAGTACAATTGCTTTGATCTCGTGCTGGCCAAGTAATTTTTCTCACACCAAAGTTTATAATAACTTTTTGCGGATATCTCTAAAGATTCTTGAAAGACTACCTAGTTTCTTTCAGAATCAATATCAAGATTTTCGTTTTTTTAATGTCCAGTTTTCCAAACCTTGAAATTAACATGAAACTAATCAAAAAATCTGAAAAGCTTCTCCTCGATAAAATCAAGCTGATGGAGGAAGCCGAAGAACAAAGTCCTCCAATAGAAACTCCTAATTTTCCAGAACCGACAGTTGAGGAATATCAAGAATATCTAGAGAATGGAGAAATTAACTATATTCCTTTACGGACTCATCCCATTATCCAATCTGTGGGTAACTCAGGTTGGCAAGTTTCCGATATTTGGAAGGATGTCAGAGTGGATAATTTCTCCAGTTAACCAGAGTAATTACAGTATTAATTGTTACTAACTCTGTCCCCTAGAACTCGCGGAACCACTCAGACAAAACGCGTAGCGGCTGACCGCAAGGACGGCCACCTACGCGGATTAAAAAGTCGGCATTTTTGACTTTAATGAAGTTTTGTGCCATTTTTCATCCTGATTTTCGGGATACTAGCCTGCAAATTTTCAGTATATTTAGTGCAAACAAAAGTTTTTTAATAATTTTCTAGGCTTTGGTTTGTTTGGTGATAGGATACACATCTATAAGATCAAATAAAAGTGCTGTAGCTGTGAAACACAAGCCAAAACCCAGGATCGCTTTGCTTCGTGAAAAAGCAGGGCTAACCCAACTTGAACTCTCCCGTCTTGTAGGCGTAACTGAAAGCACTATCCAGAATTGGGAAAGCGGTAGGACGGGGACAGACCATATTGAAAGAATTATTCGGTTTTGCAAAGCTTTGAATTGCCAAGTGCAAGAGCTTATTGAAGATATGAGCGAGTCATCAGAAAAGCCTGTAGCTGAACCCAGTTCATTAAGTGACATACATAATTTGTTGGGAACTGAGAAGTCAGCCACATCTGGAAATGCTGAATCTAAAGTTGCTCAAGAAGAGAAAGCGCAGCGTCAATAATTGGTATTTTCTCATTCAGCATCACTGGCTGTAAAATTATGCTTGGTTTTGCTGCCACAGAGTATCAACAGTCACAAATTCATAGCCTTGCTGTAACAATTGTGGAATCAGTATTCTGATTGTAGCAGCAACATCTTGTCCACCACAAGTACCATCATGTAACACAATTAATGAACCGTTTTGGACTTGTTTGAGAACTCGTTGGACTACAGTCGCTACTCCCGGTCTTACCCAGTCTTCTGGTACAATACTCCACATAACTGGTCGGTAATTCCACTTGATAAATAATTGTAAGGTTTGGGGTGTAAATAAACCGTTGGGGGGTCGGACATCGCAGACTTGTTCGGGTGTCAAGTCGCAAGCATTGTAAATCGCATCTTGAGTTTTTTCTAAACTGTCTTGCAGATCATTTGGGGAAAGTGTCAGAAAAGAGCGATGATCGTAACCATGTAATCCGATCCAGTGTCCGCGATCGCATATCGCTTTGGCAATAGCCGGGGAACGGTTGACGCAAGCACCCAACCAGAAAAAACTAGCTTTGATATTGTAATGGTCTAATACAGCCAATACTTGGGGTGTGTATTCCGGGTGGGGTCCATCATCAAAGGTGAGTGCGATCGCTTTATGATAGCGGTTACCACTCCAAAGACAATGAGGAAAACTCGGTTGGAGAATCCGATAAAAAAACGGGAACAGGGGCGCTAGCTGCATTTTAAGTTTTTTGTAGCTTGTCTTAGTTTAGCGTTGACAAAATTAAGATATCTATAGATTAGTCAAGGTAGGCGCATTTAAATGGTATTCACAAAGGGATTTAGGACAACTCGTCAAATATAAAATTCCCTCTATGCGCCTGTCCTCATTAGATGTTTTTCGCGGTATTACCATTGCTGCTATGATTTTAGTCAACATGGCAGGAGTTGCAGGTGATGTATACCCCCCCTTAGCTCATGCAGATTGGCATGGTTGCACACCCACAGACTTAGTATTTCCCTTCTTCCTGTTTATTGTCGGTGTAGCAATGTCTTTTTCCTTATCAAAGTATACCGAAAAAGTTTACTCGCGGATATTCCGCCGCGCCGCCATACTTTTCGCTTTGGGGTTGCTACTCAATGGCTTTTGGAATCAGGGGATTTGGACTTTTGATTTAAGTAATATCCGCATCATGGGAGTATTGCAGCGTATCAGTTTAGCATACCTGTTTGCCTCTCTTGCAGTCCTCAACCTACCACGCAAAGGACAATGGATACTAGCAGGCGTGTTACTCATTGGCTATTGGCTAACCATGATGTATGTCCCAGTTCCCGAATATGGCGCGGGTGTACTGACGCGAGAAGGCAACTTAGGCGCTTATTTCGACCGTTTAATTATTCCCCAACTCCACTTGTACGCAGGTGACGGATATCAAAATTTGGGAGATCCAGAGGGATTATTCAGCACCATTCCTGCTATTGTCAATGTTCTCATTGGCTATTTTACAGGGCAATGGCTACGCAATCAGCCAGTAAAAACACGTACTAGCATAGGGTTAGGATTATTTGGGATTGGTTGCTTAATTATAGGTTGGGCGTGGGGGTGGACATTCCCCATCAACAAAAAGCTGTGGACAAGTTCCTATGTGGTCTTCAGCAGTGGTTGGGCTTTGCTATTGCTAGCAGCCTGCTATGAACTAATCGAAGTGCGACAGATACGGCGCTGGAGTAAGGCTTTTGAAATTATGGGATTAAATGCGATCGCACTCTTCACTGCATCCGTTTTATTAATTAAAATCTTAGTCAGAACCAAAATCGGCACAGGTGACAACGCCATCAGCACCTACAACTGGATTTACCAAAACATTTTCGCATCTTGGGCAGGTACTTTCAACGGTTCATTCCTATTCGCCCTAGTCACCCTTTTATTCTGGCTAGCAATTGCTTATCTCATGTATCGCCAAAACTGGTTTCTCAAAGTCTAACCTCTGCGCCTACCCTGCGGGAACGTTTTCAACGAATGCGCCTTTGCGTGAGACTCTTCCTACTCCTCCACACTAAAATCCACCTGGTCATAAATATCAGCCAACAAAACTTGACAAGGAACAGCAGCTAAATTTAAAGTCACATCCCCATCATCATATTCAGAAAAAATCCATTTATTCTGATCAGTCTTGCAATAATGCTCAACGTGCAGAGTATACTGGTCAATCAGAATATACTCTTGAAAACTGCTAATTGTGCGATAAGCAGCAAACTTTTCATCGCGGTCATAACTTTTAGTAGACTTTGATAACACCTCAGCAATCATCACTGGGTTTATAAGCGTATCTTTTCTACCTTCTTGATATTCCAAAGGAGTTTGCACAACCATCACATCAGGATAAGTGTTAATTCGTCTTTGAGGAATCCAAAGACGCTGGGCTGCAAAAAAGACTCGATAAGGCTGACGCTTGAGAGCGACATTTAGGAAGGCATAAAAATTGCCAGCTAGTTGGTTATGATTAGGTGTTCCGCCTGTCATGGGGATAATTTGACCATCAATATATTCATGGCGTATTTCTGAATTTACTTCTAATTCTAGGTATTCTTCAGGCGAATAATAGCTTTGTTCTTGTGCAATGGTCATGATATTTTAACCCCCAAGGCTAGAATTTCAAATCATTAAGTTCAAAAAATTGTTTAAAGCCTTTTTTAATTAATCCTTCTTTAAGTTTTTTATCTCCTGTCCACAACAAGCCTTTTAATTCCAATGTTAAAGCAACATGAGGAGTGTCACTTTCATCAATATCTTGACATAAAGCGTATGCTGTTGCTCGATTATCAGGTGCAATTAAGTCTTCTTTATAGAGGTTCAGCCTTTGTAACAATATTTGGTAAATTCGCACTATTTCGGTTTCAGATAGCTGATTTACTTTAATAATTTTTTCTTTACGTTTAAACAACTCAACCAAAACTAGTTCGCAAATAAAATAACTATATTCTCCTTGCAATAGTAAAGTAGAAAAACTAGACTTGTTGTTAAGTAATGCAGAAAATAAAATATTAGTATCAACAATAATTGACTGTTTTTTAGTCACAATTAATCCCCAACAAATTTATGTTTGATATTTGACCACACATCAATATCAATTTCTTTGGCTAGGGTTTGAGCTTGCTCTACTGTCAGACGGCTTTTTTTTCTCAAACTCTCTAACTCAAGATAGTCTAAAAACTTGGTTAAGGTATCTATCTCGATAACATCTTTATTTAACCTGATAATCAGGTCTTGGTTTTCTACAGTAATATTATAAAGTGTTTGCTCTGTCATAGGATTGTAATTTTTAACGATATTTGGGACGGACTAAACCTACATATTTCTATTATCTCATACTCTTTTCGGATGAAGTTCTAATTTGAGCAGCTAAATTTCGAGCAGTTCCAGAAATACTGGAACCCTCAAAACAGATAGCTAAATTAGTATAAAACCAGTCTTGACAGTTTTCGCCAGTCAACTAATTTTCTCTACCTACTGCAAAACCTCCACTTTTTCAGCCGCATTCATTTGGTCAAGAATTCCCCAAAGTTCCTGTAACATTGGTTCTAACCCTGAGCGGGTAACTGCTGAAATCAAGAAAACTGGAGACAGAGACAGGTGATTAAGTTCAGTAGCTAGCGCTTCTAAATCCACTGTTTCCCTATCAACTGCGTCAATTTTATTCAGCACCAAAATCTGCGGACGCTTGGCTAAACCTCGTCCGTAAGCTTGTAACTCCTGCTTAATTGTCTTGTATTCCCCAATCACATCTTCGCTAGTCGCATCAATCAGGTGTAACAAAACCTTTGTGCGTTCAATGTGGCGCAAGAAATCGTATCCCAAACCCGCACCGTGGGAAGCACCTTCAATTAAACCGGGAATATCAGCAAAAACAGTACCATCCCCAGTAGGTTTTCTGACTACACCCAAATTAGGAATCAAAGTTGTGAAAGGATAGTCAGCAATTTTAGGACGTGCGGCTGATAGAGAAGAAATTAATGTAGATTTACCAGCATTTGGTAAGCCAATAATCCCCACTTCCGCCAAAAGTTTCAATTCGAGACGCAGTACCAACATTTCTCCTGGTAGTCCAGGTAAAGCATATTCTGGGGCGCGGTTACGGTTACTCAAAAAATGCTGGTTTCCTAATCCACCTTTTCCGCCCGCAGCTACTCGAAAACGCTGTCCAGGTTCAACTAAATCGCAGAGTAAAGCCCCTGTACTTCCATCATAAACAGACGTACCGCAAGGAATTTCCACGATTAAATCCTTACCGTTAGCCCCAGTGCAGTTATTTGGTCCACCACGTCCACCATTATCAGCTTTAAAAAGATGCTTGTATCTGAAGTCCAGCAAAGTTTGCAGGTTAGTATCAACAACAAAAATCACCGAACCGCCACGTCCGCCATTTCCACCAGAGGGACCGCCAGCTGGTACGTATTTCTCACGTCGGAAGGCGACGATACCATCGCCACCTTTACCAGCTTCAACTTCGATTAGTGCTTGGTCAATAAATTGCATAATTTAGTCATTAGTCATTGGTCATTAGTCATTGGTCGTCTGGAACGTTACCAATTGATTTCAGGTATGCGTTTAATTGGGGTGCTAGTTCATTGATGGTTAGCTCTAATGCATCTATTTGTTTATCAGTTAGCAAGTTACGATTATATGCTCGTCTGAGCCAGTGCTGAGTTTCGTACAAAGACCCCCTAGCTATTTTGACGAAACGACGATTATCTTGATAACTTCCTCTTCCTACACCTTCTGCTATATTCGCACCAATACTATCTGCTGAACGGATTATTTGTTTACCTAGTGTACCTTGCGCCAATGGCTGCCAACTATTAACAATTTTCCAGATGTCATCAGCTAATTTTTCAGACAATTGATAAACGCGTAATTCTTGAAACCTCCTACTTGACATTATCCTACTTAACTAATGCTAATGACCAATGACCAATGACCAATGACTAATTGACTAAATATATGGTGAAATATCCTCACCACATTCATCTGCTAAATAGGAGAGGGCGCGAAAACGTAAACCCACTAGTTGCTCATACAATGGGTTGATTTGACACAATGGCGGAATATGTACAATTTTGCGCCCAAATAGGGTGATATCCCGCTCAAAGGGACACTGTGAGGGAATCATTCTGCACAAGAATCTGGCAACTCTGGGGTCTTGGATTTCTAGCCCGTCTAGCCAGTCACGCAGGGGACACAGTACATCTTGTGGAGGTGCTTCTGCTGGTGCTAGGGTGGAAATCTGTTTTGCTGGTGCTAGGGTGTGGCGTAAGGACTCTAGGATGTCTTGGGGCTGTTCCAAAGCCGTGTACAACTGCTGCATGACTTGATCTTCGCTGGGCGAATATGTACCATTAGCGATCGCCACCATCACAGCTGTACGAGTAAAATTTTCGGCCGCTGGTGTTCTTTTACCCAACTTTGCAGCTAATTCCTCTGGTTGAATTACTTTTAGTGAATCCAACGAAATTCCTGGAGCTAATTCATCCTCAGTCAGACTGGTAATTAACTGCTGTTCTTCAGGATCAAAGTTACCATCTGCCCAGGCAATTGTCAGCAGTCCACGTAACCAAGCGGTAATCTGTTCACTGCTATAGGGAGATTGAACGGCTGTTGTCATCGTCACGCCTCAAACGTTCCTTGGTGAATAATACTAAGCTACTTTAGATCATGATACACAGTCATCGTAGCTGACAGTAGCGATCGCCTCCTAGCAGCCGTGATCAAATATATTTCCAATTTATCTTGAGAATTTTTATATTTAAACTGCAAAATAGTACGTTATTTTATGTAATAGATGTATTTTTCAGGAAATCTACACTTAATCTCAGGGACTGTCAAAAACACGATTAATTCACCTCTACCGCCAGAATAGCAAATTTCCAGTCCCATCAACCCGGATGACAAACTCCAAATTCACAGAAAAATTTAGTGCAATTGACTACAAATTTGATAGATTAATTAATGCCAAAGTATCTCAGATAGACTGCTACATGAGACGCAAGTAGCACTACTTTAACTAGACAACCCTAATTACTTGTCATTAAGGATACATGAAATTTTATTTTGGCATTGAGCATGAAGTCGCTTTCCTTAACCAGTCAGGAAAATTTGCTGATTTTTCCGAGACTAAATTCGCTGACTTTGATCAAATTGTGGAAAAACTGCCCACATACCCCAACGATTATGCACAATTGCGGGTTGGTGATGCGGGGATTAGGCAAAAGAGATGGTACATCGAAGGATTTGAAAGATTTGCTGATTCTGACAAGGTGATTGACTGTCTACCTAAAGGTATCGAAATCAGAACCACTATCCACTCTGATATTCAAGGCGCTTTAACTGAATTATCCGAAAGTTTTGACTTACTGCGGGAAGTAGCGATTGGCTACGGTTTTTCAGCAGTTTTAACGAGTTTTAACCCCCATAAGACTGTATTTGAGCCTCAACCCCCTTTAAATGAATATGAACTCCAACAGCTACAGACCTATCCAGACGAAAGCACTGCTAATATTTACATGGTGACTTATGGGCCAGATTTAAATATTTCAGTGGCAGACTTACCAATTGAAAATGTGATTGATATTGGTAAAAAGTTAACTTATTACAGTCCTTATATCGTTCCTTTTAGTTATAGTTCTCCTTTTTATAATGGGGGATTATGGGATGGTTTATCAGTACGAACTTTTGTCAGAACTGGAAAAAGATCCGCAGCGCTCGTGTTTGTGGAGAACCAAGAACAGCTAATTAGTAGTATCCCTTCATTAACAAAAATTGCCCGCATTCCGGCTGAAGTGGGACGCATTGAATTTAAAGCTTGTGATAGTTGTGATGATTTTTCTATCTATGGGGCTTTGTTGGCATTATTAAAAGGTTTGATATTAGATAAAACTTTATTAGGGAGAGCAACTATACCTGATGCAGATTTACACCAGATTTCTGCAAAAGAAGGCTTTGATAATGCCGATATTTTTGCTCATGCTGCCCAGCTTTTAGAAGTAGCTGAAGTTTCCCTGGGCGATGATTCAGATGTGGATTTATTAACTCCATTAAAAGATATGCTGGCAAAGCGCAAAACTAAATCCCATCAACTAATAGAGGCTTACCAACGTGTAGGTTCTATAGAAGCAGCACTCCAACAGACTTATCAAGGATAGTAAGTAACAGCCAAGGTAGTTAGGGCATGGCAAAATTCTAAAACCCAGTCACTTTTGACTTTTGACTTTTGACTTTTGCTATATTTCCCCGTCTGATTGGCAGGTGAAGTAATACTCCCAGGAAGTCTGGTTTCAATCAGACTTCCTCTTTTTTTCCTTTAACTTCGACCATTTAATCTAAACTTAAGTAATCTTTTGACTAGTTGACCAAAGGACTTTTTGAGAGAAGTTCCTATACGATAAGATTTGCGGATGATATTTAAGGCAGATTTTGGCACGCGCAGTCGAAGTGGGTACAACACCGGAAGATAGAACCAGTAATAAGCCTTTTTCAGGTCGTTCCACTTTGAGCAGGTTTCTACATGGAGAAAATCTGAGATATCTACAACTAATCCTCTCCCTTCCTGCATCATCACATTCCGACCGTGGACATCATGAGGTTGGAGTCCCTGATTTTGGGCATAGTTAAGAGCTGCATCAATATCCCGGATTACTTGCTTGGGAATAGGTAAACCCAAGTGCATACAATCGTAGAGGGTCGTTCCATAAAGCCGTTTCAAGACTAAAAAGTTATCTTTGGCATAGAAACACTCAGAGAACGCCCGATGAGAACCTAGACGACGGTAGACTTCTACTTCCTCTTCATAGCCTGGCCTTCCTGGGGCATAAATCTTGACTACAGAGTCAGGGTAGTCAGGGTGATAGACTACTACGGCATAATTTCCTGCGCCCAGCAGCTCCCAGGGTTGAGGAAGATAGTTAACCTTGATGGGATTATGGGGATTGACACTTTCAATTTGTAAGCTAGGCAGTAGTTGCTGATAAATACTTTCGAGCAGCTGCTTGGGGGGCGATTTGTCCATATCAAGTATCGGGAACAACAGGATTTGTCAGATGCTATCAGAATTTATTTTCAACCATTCTAGGGATCAATAATTTAAATTTTGGCAATCCCGAATCTATTGACTATTTTGATTGAGAGTCTGACTTAATTTGCTGACTTGGCGGAATCCCTTCAATGGGAATCAACGCTTCCATTACGGCTTTGACAATTGGTGCGGCTACGGTAGAACCGTAAGCATTTGCCCCTTTTGGCTCATCTGCTACGGCAAAAACCACATAGCGGGGAGATTCTACTGGCAAGATACTCACGAAACTGGTAATTCTAGCACCGGGAATATAACCCCCATTAGGACTAGCTTTTTGAGATGTGCCTGTTTTACCAGCAATGCGATAACCCGGAATTTGTGCCGCATTGCCAGTACCTTCTAATACAACAGTTTCCATCATTTCCACAACGGTTTGGGCTGTGGCGGCTGAGAAAATTTGGCGTGGTGTGGGCAGATTGGGTGGATAATGCATCTGCCCTTTGGTATCCACTAAACCTTGTACTACATGGGGTGTGACTAATTTACCACCATTGGCTAAAGCGCCATGCATTTGCACCAACTGTAACGGTGTCACAGAGAAGCCTTGCCCAAAGGATGTAGTTGCTGCTTCAATGGGCGAACCGAGAAACTCTTTTTGACCTTTGATCTGTCCCCGAACTTCAAAGGGTAAATCTGTCTCAATGGTTTGCCCTAGTCCTAAGCGTTCCAGCCAGTTGTAATAGAGCGAAGGCTTCATCCGTTGAATGATTCGCACCATGCCAATATTGCTAGAAGTTTGCAGTATTTTCGCAATGTTGATGTTTCCATGACTATTAAGTCCGGCATTTCTGATGGTGTGTTTACCTATCTGAATAGAACCGGGATCATTAAACACATCATCTGCTTTAATGGCACCATTTTCTAAAGCGATCGCCACATTCAACGGCTTGAAAGTCGATCCCGGCTCATAAAGATCAGCCACTGTCCAGTTTTTAAACAAAGAAATATCAGCTTTGGAGTATTCATTGGGGTTATAGGTAGGATAAGAAGTCAGAGCTAATAAAGAACCATTTGAGGCATCCATCACAATCACCGCCCCACGTTTAGCCTGAAACTTCTCCATCTGTGCTTGGAGAGCTGTCCGGGCGACCCTTTGCAAACGGCTATCAATAGTTAGTTGCAGCCGCAGGTCGTCAAAATTGAGAAATCCTTCCGGTGCATGATTTGGCAGCAGTCTCCCATTACCCGCCCGACTCAGCTGCACTGTCTGCACCGAACGTTCTAATAACTTTTCTTGACTGTATTCCACACCCGCCTGACCTTGACGGTCCATATTTACGTAGCCTACTACGTCTGCAACCACATTCTTTTGCGGGTAATATCGGGAGTATTGTTGAATCAATTCCAAGCCATTTAAGCGCAATGATTTCACGCGCTCCGCGCTGACTTCCGGGAGAGCCGAAGCCACTGTAATTCCACTATTTCGGCTTTGAAAAGTTTTCACTAACTCAGCGGGGGTTTTGTCCAGTATGGGAGCCAGCCGTTCTGCCATTTGTTGATTAGACTGATTAAACAGCTTGGGATGGGCATACAAGGTATAGACAGGGCGGTCAACTGCTAAGACATTGTTACTGCGATCTACCACTAGGCGACGGGGAACGAAAGGTCGTAATTTCACCATTTGCTGGTTGCGCGCCCTTTGCGTTAACTTTGATCCCTGGACAATCTGCAACTGATACAAATTTATTGCTAGCCCCAACCCGGCGGCCATTAATAGCCCCCAGATCACGAATAGTCGGGATTTAGTATTTCCTATCTGGTCTGAAGTATTAGAGGTAAACTTAAACCTCTGCATAAACCCTAACAGAGAAGGCTGCTCTCGCCTTCTAAATGCTGGATTCCGAAAATTTCTAAATTTTAATTTACTCGGTGACTTCTGCATTTACCTGCTCAGTATTAAAAATCAGTGAGCAGTAAGCAGTTACCGCCAGAAATCGGACTTCGGTGGAAATCCGGCTGGGATAACTGATCACTGCTCTAATATCCTAGTGGCGAGGGCGAGTTTTGCTGAGTTTCCAGATTTGGTTGTGTACTCAGGGGTTTGGCATCAGAACTATCAGATGGAGATGCTGAGGGTAAAAAAATTGTCCTTGCTGGTGTTGGTGACACTAGCCCAGCTGCTTCTTGTTCTGCTTCCTCAGCCATTTTGTTTTTGAGGGTGGCGTTGGTTGTGGTTAACTGCCGTTCATGAAGTTGCAGGTTTTGCAGCCTGTTATATCCCTGACCCCACAGTTCTTGAGAATACACTGTCCAACCATAAACAAATAGAGTTGCTAGCACCAATAAAAACGTCACAACGGAGGAATAACGATGTGAGGTGTACAAACGTAGTAACCAAAACGGTGCGGCTCCAGAAGTAGGCATCACAGGCAAACTGCCTCCGCCTGACTTGAGATTTTTCGGCGTTGTTGTATTTGACTGAGTTTTGAGATGGGAGACTGGTTGTTTAGATACCTCTAGCAATCCATTGGTGGTAGAAATTGATAACTTTTTTGAAGCACGCCGTTGTCTTTTTGAGGATACTGGCAAAGTTTCATCTGCAAGTGTAGATGTACTCCCAACGGTTGATTCTAGACGCATGGAGCGCCGCTTCCCTACAGATGGGGGAGAATTTCGCCGGAACCAAGTACCTGTGGTAGAAACAGCTGATTTACGAACAACAGCCATAAATATTTTTAGATTGAGAATACTGTGTTTGAGTTTGTTTGCCTGTTTTGGCTCAGGTGAGAATCGTGTTCTGTGTCATCAGTACACCAAACACCCTTTTAAGTGTTCTGATAGGTAACTACACTAATGATGGCATTAGCTGGGTATTGTAATACTTATAATCAGTAAGCAACAATATTACCTTTAAAGTATGGCAACAGGAGGCAGTAAGCGGCAAGACCCTCGGAAAAGAAATAATTTAGAATGTGATGTCTTGGTTATCTAGCAAATTTATTCATAGACATTCGGCTCTCTGGTTACTGTAGTCCTTAACCAAGGAGATTGATCAGTCTACTGCATAATAACTAAACTCAAAAAAATCAACCTAAAGTGTTGCTTTTCTAAATCTCGGCACCAGGCATTTAAAAAATTCGCAACAAATAGGTTATCTTATTCAACAGGCGACTTTTTTTTGGAGCGCCATTATTTGGTGAAAGAGGAGTTTATGATGAAAAGAAAAATGTTTGGTTTTGTTTTAATGTTAGGTCTGGCTACCGTTCTGGGAGCCTGTGAACCTACTCCTGAGCCTGGTGCGGCTCCACCTGCTACTCCGGCTCCTGGTGAGCCGACTGACGGTGCTACCCCTGCCCCTGTTCCTGCCCCTACACCCGGCAATACTCCATAAATTTTCCCAGTAAAAATCGCGCCCAAAAAACTTACGAATGGTGTAATTTACTACAAAAATTCAGTTAATTTAATTTTGGGCGAGTATACAGTATCTTTTGGTTCAGTGGAGTAACACCTTTATTTAAGGCGGCAGGTCAAGGATACTGGTAAACATGGTTTCATCTGCAACCAAGTGTCCTGTTTTGGACTTACGCAGGAACTATCTGAAACTCTCATTCCACGGTGTTCTCTGCGGCTACCGTGGTTTGTTATTTCATCATCTTGCGTCAGTCCTATTCTTGGGATTATTGTTAATTAAAAATACTTCCTTTAAAGATTTAGCAGTTAAGCAGATAAAATTTATTCGTTATTTTCAGAGAAAGTAGTTTTATGTTGCTACTGCAATTTAGTACATCTCATTATTGTCGCAAAGCCCGACTAGGGCTAGGCTATAAGCAAATTAATTATAAAACTGAAAATCTGACTCCTGGGTTGCATATCCTGCGAGTTAAGCCGCTAACTGGTTTGAAGACTTTGCCGGTTTTGTTACCACAAATGGAAGGTCAACCAAATGCGATCGCTGATTCTACTGAAATTTTCAAGTTTCTGGAAACTTACCAAACAGAACCATCTTTATTCTTACCTGACAATGAACAGCAAACAGAAGCTTTGATGCTAGAGGATTGGTTGGATGAAAGCATCGGTACAGCCACAAGGTTTGTATATTATCAGTTTCGCGCTGGCGTTGGCAAGCAGATTGACCCTTCATTACTGAGCCAAACAGTCATCTCAGTCGTGCGCCAACAATATGGCATCAACAAAGCTAGTGTAGAATTAGCTAAAAATAGACTTGTGACTGCGTTGTCAGAGTTATCTATCCGCTGGCAAAAAAATGATTACTTGGTAGGAAATCAGCTAAGTGTCGCAGATATTGCCGCCGCTGCCCTGCTGAGTCCTCTAGCACTCATTCCCCAGTATCGTCAAGGATATCCCTGGTTATTTGAACGCATTGTGCAAGTCCATCAACTGTGTTATGAACCATTACCGCCGGGGCTGAGTGAGGGTTGAGATGACGGGGATAGGGAGAAAAAAAATAGTCTTTGGGGTTTTGATAGTCAGCACTAGCATTCTGGTGTGGTTAACCAGCTATTGGGGTACACCTGTAGTAGCATTACCACCGCCTGAAGATATACCCGAAGAAATACTGCGGACAGAAATTATTATAGACGCGCGATCGCCTGTTGATGGCAAACCCCTCAATGCTGCCGAATACGCAGAACTACAAGAACAGCTACAAGTCAGTCCTCCACCCAAACTGAGTGCCGATTTGCGGCAAACTATTTACCTCATACAGTTACGTAAAGCCTTACTACAAATTTTTCCGTTTTTAGATATTTGACAAACGCACTCTTGTATGCTTAGTTACCCATCACCCGATCATCCTGAAAAAATTGATGCCTCATTGTGATGTACGATAACGGTGGCGAAGAAATTACAAATAAATGTAAAGAGTATATTTAGAACCATAAACTTAGTTTTTTCTGAGCAAAACCACGCTGTACTCAATCAGGTCAGCGGCGACAGTATATCATTCAATTACTTTATTTAGATGTAGGTAGCTTCATGTCCATGACCACAATTGTCCCAGAACAGGTTAACCGTATAGTAGGGAATCAGCATCACGATCCCTTTGAAATACTAGGTTCTCATTGCATAGAACAAAATGGCAAAAAAGTCTGGGCTGTGCGAGCCTACCTACCAAATGCCAGTGCCGCATGGGTAGTTCTGCCTGAGCAACGTCAGGAATACCCGATGCAGACAGTACATGATCCGCATTTTTTTGAATGCACAATTGAAGTAGCAGAACTGACAAACTACCAACTACGAATCAAAGAAGGCGAACATGAGCGTGTCACTTATGACCCCTACGCCTTTCGTTCTCCAAATTTGACAGACTTTGATTTGCATTTGTTTTCCGAAGGCAATCATCACCGGATATACGAGAAAATGGGAGCGCACCCCACAGAAATCAAGGGTGTCAAAGGTGTTTATTTTGCCGTTTGGGCCCCCAATGCTCGTAACGTTTCCTTGCTAGGAGATTTCAACCTCTGGGACGGACGTAAACACCAGATGCGGAAAGGCCCCACCGGGGTTTGGGAATTATTCATTCCGGAAATCGGGGTGGGAGAGCATTACAAATATGAAATTAAAAATTTTGAAGGACATATTTACGAAAAATCCGATCCTTACGGTTTCCAGCAAGAAGCCCGACCGAAAACAGCATCCATTGTCACTGATTTAAGTGCTTACACTTGGAATGATGAAGACTGGATGGAAAAGCGTCGTCACACCGACCCTCTCACTCAACCCGTCTCAGTTTACGAAGTGCATTTAGGTTCTTGGTTACACGCTTCTAGTTCAGAACCAGCAAAATTACCCAATGGTGAGACAGAACCTGTAGTTGTGGTTTCCGAACTCAAACCAGGCGCACGCTTCCTGAGCTACAGAGAACTAGCAGACCGACTGATTCCCTATGTCAAAGAAATGGGATACACCCATTTAGAACTGCTACCCATTGCCGAACATCCCTTTGATGGTTCTTGGGGTTACCAAGTAACCGGATATTATGCCCCTACCTCCCGGTTTGGGAGCGCTGAAGATTTCATGTATTTTGTGGACAAATGTCACGAAAACGAAATTGGCGTAATTGTTGATTGGGTTCCCGGTCACTTTCCCAAAGATGGTCATGGTTTAGCCTTCTTTGATGGTAGTCACCTTTATGAACACTCCGATCCCCGCAAAGGCGAACACAAGGAATGGGGTACTTTAGTCTTCAACTACAATCGTCACGAAGTCAGGAATTTCCTGGTAGCCAATGCCCTGTTCTGGTTTGACAAATATCATATTGATGGAATTCGGGTTGATGCTGTCGCCTCGATGCTTTACCTTGACTATTGCCGTGAACCAGGAGAATGGTTAACTAACCAATATGGTGGCAGAGAAAACTTAGAAGCAGCAGAATTTTTGCGTCAGGTAAATCACGTTCTTTTCAGTTATTTTCCTGGTATCCTCTCAATTGCGGAAGAATCCACTTCTTGGCCGATGGTATCTTGGCCTACCTACACAGGCGGATTAGGCTTTAACTTAAAGTGGAATATGGGCTGGATGCACGATATGCTAGATTACTTCAGCATGGACCCGTGGTTCCGCCAGTTCCATCAAAATAATATTACCTTTAGTATGTGGTATAACCACAGTGAAAACTTCATGCTGGCTTTGTCCCATGATGAAGTGGTACATGGCAAGAGCAACATGATCGGCAAAATGCCTGGTGATACATGGCAGAAGTTAGCAAATGTGCGTTGTTTATTTAGCTATATGTTCGCTCACCCAGGCAAGAAAACCATGTTTATGAGCATGGAATTTGGGCAATGGAGTGAGTGGAATGTCTGGGCAGATTTGGAGTGGCAATTATTACAGTATGAAGACCACCAACAATTAAAGCAGTTTTTCCAGGACATGAACCATCTTTACCGTTCTGAACCGGCTTTATATACCCAGGATTTTGCCCAGGATGGCTTTGAGTGGATTGATTGTAGCGATAACCGTCATAGCGTAGTTTCCTTTGTCCGTTATGACAAGGATTCTGATGATTTCGTGATCGTGGTTTGCAACTTCACACCCCAACCCCATTCTCACTACCGCATTGGTGTACCACAACAAGGATTTTATACCGAGTTGTTTAATAGTGATGCTCGTCCCTACGGTGGCAGTAATATGGGCAACTTAGGCGGTAAATGGACAGATAACTGGTCATTGCACAGTCGTCCTTATTCGCTGGATTTATGTTTGCCACCTTTGGGTGTGTTGATGCTGAAGTTCGATAAGCAAAAGACTGCTGAATTAATGGCATAATAACCCCACTTTAACTCGGATCTTGCATCCAGAACCCTTGTAGAGACGTTCCATGGAAAGTCTCTACATTTTTTGTCGGATATGTCTCAGCTGGTAACTAGACTTATCCTTTCATAAATTCTCAATACCCGGTGAATTACCGTTTATATTTTGGGTAATTTGCTCTTGATTTCAGGTGTAATTGTAGTTCTATTTGCCGAAAATTGGCGTGCTGGTTTAGCGATCGCCTGTCCTGTACTTTGTGCGTAGGACTAGCCCGCCGCAGGCGATCGCTTGTTTTTGCTATTTAAAAATCAATCTGAAGCAGCAACAGATTACAACAGTTTCAGGTTCGAGAACACAAACTCTTGAGTAGAAACTTTTCCGGCTGTTTCAGTGCGAATCTCACGACGATTTAAAATGAAATATTCACCAACTTTTTCATATTCATCGGTAAACTCACTTCTACCACCCTTTTGTTCACCTGTTTTGGGGTCATGGTATACAGAGTCATAGGTGTGAGACAAGTAACCGGCTCCGGTATCATGACTGCTGAAAGTGTCAATAGTCACAAAAGTACCGTGGATTAAACGGTGAACGTGGCAAACTTCATTATTGCGAACTTTATATTTATCGCCTTCACCTTTACCACCAACTAAAATTTCAGTTGCGCCGGTTTCGTCAGTGTTACCATAGCTGAATTGATTGGCGCTGTGGGTATCTTCAAAGCTACGACGGACACGGTGAATCGCAATTTCCCAAGCTTGACCGTGGATGGCTTTTTTGGCAGCTTCATCTTCTACTTCCAAGACTTCGGCTTTCAGGTTACCGTCAATGATTACTTTACCTGTAAATACTTGCTCGTCGTATTTATAAGTAATATCTGCGGTATAACCGGGAAAAGTGCTATCCCAAGTGTAGCGATTTTCATAAGCAGCTCGGAAAAGTTCCTGAGCCGAAAGTTTTGTAATTGTCATATGCTTCTCCTAGCGTGACTAGCTATATTAGCGTTTTATCTTGGCTAGTATTAGCATAGAAGTAAATATGAAGCTTCGCATAGTCCCCAAGTGGGTACACTTATGCCTAATTCTCTTTACGTTGTATTTCAAGCGATCGCTAATGTCAACAACGAGCAGCAACTCAGACTGGCTCTCATGGATAAAATTGGTGAGTATTTTGGCGTACAACATTGCGGTATCTATCTGATCGATGAACAGCCAAGTTCGGAAATTAATGTTCAGACTATTCCCGCAGTCTGTATGGAGAATAACCCAGTCGGGCGCTATGTGGTGGAACGGCACGCTCCCGCCCATGAACAATTAATATTATCACCAGGAGATTGGAAACATTTTTGTTCGCGTCAAGACCATGAACACGTAATGACTGGGCCGATTGTTTGTGATGGTCGTCTGGTTGGAACTTTAAATTTAGCCCGTAACCAAGGAACTGAAGCTTTTAATGCCGATGACATCGCAGATTTAAGCGCTTTATGCATTCATTTATCAGCCAAACTTGCCACTCTGCGAGCCAAAGAAGCAAAAATATCCAATTCGCTGTTAGTCAGTCCTTTAACCGCCCGTGAGCTAGAAATTGCGGAATTGGTAGCACAGGGGTTAACAAATGCACAAATTGGTGGACAACTTTGGATAACGCAAAATTCTGTCAAGCAAGCCCTGAAACGGATGTTTCGGAAGCTTGGCGTTTCAGCTCGGACTGAGATGGTAGCAAAACTACATTTGATCTCTGTTAATTAGATTACTTAATTGGAGTTGGGGTTACCAACCCCAAGCAAGTCTGGCAAGTTGACCATTCTAATGAACGGATTTATGTTGTTGTAACTGTTGGATAAAAAATTCTTCGAGAGAATGACGAGATAAGTTCATAGTAATTATTTGCCCCTTCATCAAACGGAGACTAGCAAGAAAATCATAGTAATCTTCTTGTAATGTCCCTTGCCAAGAACCATCACCCTCAAAAGCGAGATTAGGTATCCACTGTTTCAGAACCTCGGAGTCTCCACCGCGACCTTTGATGTAGTATGTTTGATCACTGCCTAATAGTTCCTCTAAAGAACCAGAACAAATGACTTCACCTTGAGAGAGGATAGCGATGCGATCGCAAATTTTTTCCACTTCACTCAGCACATGACTATTGAAGAAAATAGTTTTACCTGCGGCTTTCAGCGATAGGATAATTTCCCGCATTTGGTAACGTCCCACAGGATCTAAACCAGACATGGGTTCGTCGAGAAAGATCAATTCCGGATCATTAATTAGTGCTTGTGCCATACCAACACGCTGTAACATCCCTTTAGAATAGCGACGCATCGGCTTTTTCCGCGCATCGACTAGGGATAAACCGACTAATTCCAGCAGTTGGGGAATGCGTTGACGTTGCAACTTTTGGGGAATCTGAAATAACCCCGCAGCTAGCTGGAGAAATTCCCAGCCAGTCAGATAGTCATATAAATAGGGATTTTCTGGGAGGTAGCCAATCAGTTGCTTGGTATGGCGATCGCCTAATGGCTGTCCCAATAATAAACCCTTTCCCGAACTGGGGCGGATAATTCCCAACAACAGTTTTAAAAGGGTAGTTTTCCCAGCCCCATTTGGCCCTAATAAACCAAAGGTTTCCCCTTTGTAGACCTTAACAGAACAGCTTTTGAGAGATACAACTTTTTGATTCATCCAAAAACCCGTGCGATAGACTTTTCGCAAATCAGCAGTTAGGACTACTGGCGGGTTATCAATAGTATTCAGTTGATTATCGGGGATGTCTACACCAGACTTCATGTCACAATTACCACCAAGTTTTTCAATTATCACAAATTGAGTAGCTAAGTGGTTCCTTTAGCCTCACTATCCTATAGAATACCCTTAGAACTGGGAATTGTACCAGCACGACGGGAATCAATTTCCACAGCCATGCGGGTAGCCCTAGCAAAAGCTTTAAATGTCGCCTCAATAATATGATGGGAGTTAATTCCATCCAATTGCCGAATATGCAGTGTCATTTGGCTATGGTTGACCAATGCGACAAAGAATTCGCGTACTAGCTGAGTGTCATAGGTTCCCACGCGCTGGGTAGGAATTGACAAACCATAGCTCAGATGAGGTCTTCCAGAAAAATCCAGCGCCACTTGCACTAAAGCTTCATCTAAAGGTGCGAGAAAATTACCGAAACGAACGATACCTTTCCTGTTACCGAGAGCTTGACTAAAAGCTTGTCCTAAAGTGATACCCACATCTTCATTCGTGTGGTGGTCATCAATTTCCCAGTCCCCTTGGGCTTGGACATTTAAGTCAATCAGCCCGTGGGAGGAAATTTGATGCAACATATGATCCAAAAACGGAATCCCGGTGGCTGCTGTGCAGATACCTGTACCATCCAAGTTGACAGTAACTTTGATATCAGTTTCGCCAGTGGTGCGATGAACAGAGGCAACGCGAGCAGTGTAACTTGAATTGAGGCGATCGCTTGTTTGCATAGCTGGGGATTGGGGAGTGGGGAGCAGGGAGTGGGG
>NZ_CAWQOY010000125.1:0-42801 GCF_963896525.1 Nodularia sp. LEGE 04288 | reverse complement strand
TCAAGACCGGGAGATTCTAAATCCAGTCGGTTAAAGACTTGTGTCCCGTTCATCAACCAAGCATGAACCTGTCCATTGCTATGTCGCCAGAGAATATCTGTGTTGAGATCACGGTTGAAGTCAGCTTGGGCTGATGCTGAACTAGAAGATAGGATACAGGTAACAAATGTAGTTGCGAAAAAGATAAGTTCTCTGCACTTCTTAAACATGATTTTGTGATTCCTTATTGAAGAAAACCTGATTTGCATTTAGCTATTGGGGAGATGGTAATTTTTTTCTCGCAAATAAATACAACAGCTATCGAACTCGATGGTTTTAAGAAAAGTAAAACCAGTCAAATATTCAATATCAGTCGCAACACTATAAATTTCTGGGTAAAGCAACAAGCTAAAACAGGTGACTTTTAGGCTTTGCTTTGTGCTTCACTTGAATATCTAGGTTGATAATTTAATTTTTATACTGCCTTTTGAACCCATAGGAAGACTGTACTGTAACCTTTAACCCTTGCATAGCAAGAAAAAGTGTGATTTGGTGGGGAGTTGTATAAAAAAATTGGTAATAAAAAGTAAGTTTTTGATACTTGGGTATCTAAAAAAATGCTAAATTTGGTCAATATACCAGAAAAAACCTCTTTAACGCTGCCGTAGAATGAATATTGACGATGCGGTAAAATTTACTCAAAGTATAATTGAGAACTACACGAAACAACCCCTCAACGATTTTCCAATGGCGGTGCTGAGGGATTCTTTGGAAGGTGATAGTTATAAAACAATAGCTGAATCATATAAATTTGACGACGTTTATACAAAAAAAGTCGGTTCTGATTTGTGGAGAAAACTTTCTGCGGCTTTGGGTGTGAAAGTTTCTAAAAGTAATCTCAGAAGCGTTATAGAAAGATATTTGCCTCCTGAACAACAGCTAATATCTGATGCTGAAAATTTGCCTAGATGTAATGATGAAATAATTTATATTGTTGGACGTGACGAGGCTATTAGCGATATCAACACTCTCATTAGTCAGCGTCATAAAATCATACTTATTCAAGCAGCCGGTGGGGTTGGTAAGTCAACTTTAGCCAAGGAATATCTAAATAATCAAGGATTTGAGTTAGTGTTACAACTCGAAATGGCGAAAGATAAGGAGAATATAACTGCCGTTGAAAGTATAGTTGAAGAATGGCTAAAACAAGATTTTCAGGAAGAACCAGGAAGAGAATTTGGAATTACCCTCACAAGGCTACGACGACAACTGCAAACCCGTAAAGTGGGGATATTAATTGATAATTTAGAACCTGCACTAGATAAACAAGGTAGATTTATTGAAAAACATAGTCTTTATGTAGAACTGTTGAGGGTTTTGGCTGATTCATCTGTGCAGTCTGTCACCCTAATAACCAGTAGAGAACGTTTATCTGATGAACGTGTCAATGGTATTTATTCTTATCCTTTATCTGTGTTGGATGTAGCTGCATGGGAAGAATTTTTTACATCTTTCAAAGTTAAGATTGATGCTGATACTCTTTCAGCCATGCACAAAGTTTATGGGGGTAATGCGAAAGCAATGGATATCCTCTTGGGGGTGATGAGAACAGATTTTGATGGAGATATGGCTGCTTATTGGCAAGAAAATTCTACTTTGGTGGAAACGGAATTAAAAAATTTAGTCGATAGTCAATTTAACAGATTGCAAACTTTAGATACTGAAGCTTATAAATTGCTGTGTCGCTTAGGATGCTTTCGTTATCAGGATGTACCAAGAGTTTCTAGTGATGCGCTGTTAGCTTTACTATGGGATGTTCCTGAAAATAAGCAAAGAGATGTAATTAAATCTTTGCAGAATCGGTATTTAGTTGAGTTTGAAAAGGGTGAATACTGGTTACATCCGATTATTCGTGAACAGGGTATAGAAAGGTTCAAAGCAAGTGGGGAATGGGAAAAAGTCAATCGTAAAGCGGCTGAGTATTGGAATGAAAGTGTGAAAACGGTTGAAACTATAGAAGATGCGCGAAGAGCTTTTGAAGCTTATTATCATTATTTAGTAGTTCCTGATTATGAAGAAGCTGCTGGTGTGATTATAAGAGAGAGAGATAATAAATGGGAGCATAGTGAATACCTTGGCCGCTCTTTCTATAGGTTAGGTTTGTTACAGCCAATAATTTCTGCAATTTTACTATTAATAAAAAGTGTGGAAAATGACTATTATTCAAGCTACCTTTATAATATTTTAGGAGATATATATTGGCATAGTGGCGACATTAATAAATCTATTAAATGCCATGAAAGTTCGAGAATTAAAGCGAGCAATTATATAAATTTTAAAACCTCGATCAGCCAAGAAAAAAATGTATTATTTAAACTAAAAAATCTTCAAATAGCATCTTTTGTCAATATAGGTATTTGTAAACTGGAGTTATCGGAACTGGAAGATGCAATCAATTATTTTGAAATAACTATTTCTATGTCTGAAACAACAGGTTACGATAGGTGTTTGATTCCTGCACTTTTTGGCTTATCTTTTGCAGAATCATGTTTAAATTCTAAAACTTCTAAAAATGAATCTTTTCATTTAATTGCAAAATTACACTCTTATACAAATACAGTTAATAAAAAAGTCACTACATGGGCTACTATTTGGCTCGTATATTTAGGTTTAACATATAAAAATCTGAGAAATATGGAAAAGTCTTTTGAAATGTATAAGCAAGCCATTTTTTATGCTGAGAGAACCCACTATACTCAAGTAAAGGCTAAAGCATTAACTGGTTTAGCAGAACTATATCGAATACAAGGAGACTTTGAAAAAGCACTTTCTAATCATTCTGAATCAATCGAACTATTAGATCAAATTGGTGCTAAATGTGATTTAGCAGAAGCATACTACCAACTAGGTTTAACATATCAAAACACGGGTGAAACTGAGAAAAGCTACATTAACTTTGATGAAGCTATCCGACTATTCAATGAAATGGAAGCACCCAAGCAAGTTGAGAAAGTGGAAACAGCTAAAAGAGGAAATATTGATTAACTAAACAGGCTTGTAAATAGCAAAACTTGTAGAGGTGAGTCTACAAGTTTATGGTTTGTTCTATTAAATTCTCAACTTAGGTCTAACTCAATTGTTCATGCTTAAATTTCCCTTTAATGGATTTGTTAAAGTATTGACCTTTAGACGATGCATTGTCTAAGTCTTCCTTGACGCTAGGAGGTACTTTGAAATACTCGTAAACACTGCCACTATCAAATTCAATAGTCAGTGTTTGAGTTTGGGGATTATAGCTGAATTGCCTAATCACGCTGCCTTCTGGTTTGAGTAATGGAAAGGCGATCGCATCCCGAATACTGGCACAATCAGTTAATAGCATCACCAACCGATCAATACCAATCCCCAAACCACCTGTAGGCGGCATTCCGTATTCCAAAGCTGTGATAAAGTCTTCATCCACACCTTGGGCTTCTAAATCACCAGCAGCCTTCAGCGCCGCTTGGGCTTCTAAACGTTCTCTTTGATCCACTGGATCTGTTAATTCCGAGAAGCTGTTAGCAGTCTCACGCCCCACAATAAATAACTCAAATCGTTCTACCAAACCAGGCTGAGAACGATGAGGTTTAGCTAAAGGTGAAATTTCTACAGGGTAGTCAATGACAAAGGTAGGCTGAATTAAGTTTTCCTCTATCTTTTGTTCAAAAGCTACATTCAGAAGTTTGCCGATTGTGGGGATATCTTCTATACTATGAAGCCCCGCATTTTTACTAGCCGCTTTCGCTTCATCCAATGTCGAAAAAGAATTGAAATCCAAGCCCGTATATTCTTTAACTAAATCGTGCATCGTTACCCGTCGCCAAGGTGCTGATAAATCTATCGGTGTGCCTTGGTAGGTAATTTGTAGTGTGCCGAGTACCTCTTGGGCAACAGTGGTAATAATTCCCTCTGTCAGCGCCATCATATCGTTGTAATCAACGTAGGCTTGATAAACCTCAATTGAGGTAAATTCAGGATTGTGGCGAGTTGATACGCCTTCATTCCGAAAAATTCGCCCTAATTCAAATACCTTTTCAAACCCACCGACAATCAACCGCTTCAAATGCAGTTCTGTAGCAATTCGCAGATACAACTGCATTTCTAACGTGTTGTGGTAAGTCACAAACGGACGCGCATCAGCACCGCCAGCTTCACTTTGCAAAACCGGAGTTTCAATTTCCAGAAAATCCCGTTCTGTCAAATAGCGACGAATCCCCGCAGTAATTTGGGCGCGACGGCGGAAAGTTTGCCGCACTTCGGGATTGACAATCAAGTCAACGTAGCGCTGACGGTAGCGTTTCGCAACATCCGTTAAACCATGCCACTTGTCGGGTAAAGGCAACAGGGATTTAGTCAGGATGTTGTATTCTTTGACGTAGACAGATAATTCGCCCTTTTCAGTCCGTTTAATAGTGCCTTTGGCTCCCAGAATATCACCTGCATCTGTAAGTTGTTTGAGGTGAGCGAAGGCATCAGGATCAGCCTCTCCCATGCATTCTTGGATACGGCTTTTCTCTAAGTAAAGTTGAATAGTGCCAGTTTCATCTTGCAGCGTGAAGAAAGCCAATTTACCGAAAACCCGACGCGCCATAATACGTCCAGCAACGGCAACATCTAGATCAAGTTCTTCACCACTGGGTAAATCAACAAATTTTGCTTGTAATTCGGCTGTGTGATGAGTAGACTCCCAACGATAGGCGTAAGGATTAGATCCTAGCTGCTTGAGTTGGTTGACTTTTTCCAGCCTGGCGGCACGGATATCTTCTTCCGACATGGTAAGGGACTAAATAGGGCAAGATTCATTATAGATGCTGGAAAAGTTGATAGTCATAGATATTTTTGATCTGTGGGCTACCTCAAGAATGCCAGTCTAGGGATTGAAATCTTTAATTTTGCCCTATTTGTAGCGAATGGCGGGATGAAATGGCCTGCATTTTCAGGCTAGTAAATTGCATGATCGCATTTACTAGGTCTTTTTGTTCTGGTGGCAAGTTGAGTTTTGCTAAACCCTGATTGATGTCATCGCCAGAACGCATATCGTGAGACAGTTTGGTTCGCTGGGATGAATTCAATACTGCCCCAATTTCTCTATTTCTTCTCTGACGTACAGCCTGAATTTGTTGCTGCTGTTGTGGTGTCAGGTTAGTATCCGAAAATAAGCTAGTGTCAGCAGTTGTGTTGACAAGTTTGGCAATAATGATACTAGGAGTAGAATTGATTTGAACTGGTGCAGCCAAGGCAATTCCCGGAATAAAGATCACAAAGGCCAGAATACTAGCGAATAAAGATAGCCGTTTTATCAGGTGAATTGCCATATTGAGAAGTGCCTACATCAAATTTTGTGCTGAGTTATATTTCAGCAATTTTTCACTGTGTTAGTTAGGGGGACAGCAGTCCACCTAGAAAATATTATCCAACGTCAGGGAATCTGGAAAGATAAATTATGCTACAGCCTGTGTCGCTCTGTAACCTTTTTATCGGCGGTTAGCGGGCAAGAGGCCTGCTCCACAAGAAATTTCATTAAATATCTGGTGAAAATTAAATACCCGTGATCTGGAACGTCTCTACATTGCCCGGAGCGCCATTTTATGCAGTTTAAAAGTTTTATATCGGCTATTCAGACTTTTTCATTTTGTTAATTTCTTGTTGCAATTCTTCAATTTGTTTTCGTAAAGTTTCTACTTCCTGGGGGGAGGTTTCAGCGGCAACGTTGACAGCACCTGATGTAGTGCGCTGATAATTTCCTCGGCGAATTTGCTTATATTCTTCTGATACAGCCCACTCATGTAAATACCGTAAACGTTCCACAGGGAAAGGATGGCTCAACATCGTACCTTGAGCGCCGTTGTAGATCAAGAATTTATAAACCTGATTCAGTCCATCTTCATCCAGTGCATGATAATTTTCTGACTGCTTCATAAACTCCGGCAAACTGCATTCATGAGCATATTTGATACTACCGCCAGAAACTTTCATCATGGATGACATGACAGTATTTAAGTCATCCATCACTAACAAAGCAGCCCGGTCTGCGGTTAACTCGGCTTTGCGTCGCCATTCAAAAAAGGCATAAATCAAGGCTTGAGAGACGAAATTGCCGATACCGAAGGTTAATTCCCCCAAGGCGGAAGCAGCACTCATCGCCCACATCGCCATTTGAATTAAAATAGTATGACCACATTTAATATGCCCCAGTTCATGGGCTAACACCGCCCGAATCTCGGCTTCTTCGAGTAAGTCTAGTATCCCTGTATTGATAACTATGTAAGGATTCTCTTGCCCCAGGGCATAGCTATTTGCTTGGGGGTTCTGCACGACAAACAGCGCCGGTTCGGGATAAATGTCCAAATCCCGCACGCATTCGCGGAACATCTGGTAAATAGTGGAATATTGCCGCGGCCCTACTTGGATGGCGTTACCCATTAGATAGACTAACTGAGGGCGTTCGTAGACAAATTCCACAAATTTACGAGCTATTAAATCAAATCCCGGTAAATTTCGTAAAGCTTCTTCGGCTTGGCGATCCAGTGGATGCCGGAAGGCTTCGCTGGAGATTCCTGTGTAAGTTGGCATAATTTAGGGTAGTAGGTCAGTTATCAATTATTAGTTTAGTAACTGCTAAGTGATGACTTACAGCTGAATAATAGAAATGGGGCGATTGGAATTAGAAATCACTTTGTATGGGATTAAAAGCTTGTGATTGAGGCTGAAGTTCATTTGTCACTACATAACTTCCTGCGATCGCAGTCGGGGTTTCCTTCCTGGCCCCATCATTTAACGATGGCTAGATTGGTAGCACGTGCCTTGCGCTTAGGACGTAGTGCCTTAATTCAAGTTGGGGCGGTTTCTGGCTATCAAGGTCGTTATCGCACGAGTTTTGTGGCATCGGCTTTGATGTGGCATGGCCCTGTAATTATTGTGGCCTCAGAAGCAGTACAGCAACGTCTCCTGCAAGTGGAAATTCCCCGTCTCCAGCCGTGGCTACAAGCTAATAAACCCATCAGAACAGGTGAAGCTTGGCCGGGAAATGATTTTCAAGGACTACTCCTCACCTCCCCAGAAGCTTGGTTAAAAGGGCAGTTCACATTTGCTGATAATTTTCCTCCCGGTATTCCCACAATTATTGATGGGGTAGATGATTTAGAAGATTGGGTACGTGATCAGCTTACCCAAGATATTCAACCCCATGACTGGGATCAACTGATGTTAGCTTGTCCCCACCAAGCCGAAATCATTCGCTCTACACGGGCGCAACTCACACACAAACTGTTTCAGCACCCAGCTAATCCTTATGAGTGTTATCTGATTTCCCAGTCAGAATTAGAGATTTTGAGTGATCTATATTCACAACTGGATTCAGTAGAAACATTACCAGAACCCTGGAACAGCTTCTGGCAGGAATTTTCCACCAGTAACGAAAATCTCCCCCCTTCTCATCTGTTCTGGGCAACAATTGCCCGTCGTCAAGGCTTATTTTCTTTACACTACGCCCCGATTGAATTAGGCAAAAGTCTCGCGCCTATTTGGCACAGACAACCAGTGGTCTTAATTGGTAGTGCCTTAGAACCAGAAACTGAAGCTTCATTGTTTCGTCAGCGTTTGGGTTTAGATGACGTAACTTGCTTGAAGTTTTCCAATGATCACCAAGGGACACCCATTCAACTGTATGTACCCCATAAGTTGCCTTTACCCAATACCCCAGAGTTTCAAGCCGCATTTATTCACAAAGTCCGGACACTGCTTTGTCTGAGTGCCGCAGCCCCAGGTTTGACGCTGGTATTGGTGGGAGATGTGCCTCTGAAGGCTCAAGTAGGTGCTATTTTGGCTTCTGAGTTTGGTTCACGGGTGCAGGTGGAAAAAACTTGTTTGGATGATAATGGGATTTTAATTAGTGGGTGGGAATTTTGGCGATCGCATCAATCAGTTTTACCAGCACCACATTTATTAATTATTGCCACTTTGCCGTTACCATCTTTGGAAAATCCCCTCGTGGCTGGTAGAGTGGCTCATTACAAGCGATCGCATCAAGATTGGTTTCGGTTATTTTTGTTACCAGCGGCTTTGAATGAATTACAACGAGCGATCGCACCAGTCAGAGAAAGTCAGGGTATTGTAGCCCTACTCGACAGCCGTGTAGTTAACCGTAGCTATGGCGCGCAAGTCCTGGCTGTCCTCAGTCCTTTGGCACGAATTAACTACCTTGATCCCAGTCTGTTTTCCCATCCTAGTGAGGAAGATTCTGGCTAGTTGAGTATTTACGATTTGTCAATTCCAGCGCGATCGCCTGATAGCAAGCGCTATCATCAATTTTGGTGCAAGTTATCTGAAAACCTCATTGAATTTGAATTTCTGATTATGGGTGAAGCAAAGCGTCGTAAAACTACACTGGGAGATAACTACGGTCAAGATACACGCATCTTGCCTTGGGTTCCCATCACCAAGACCCAATCTCAAAAGTTTATGGAGTTGACTACTCGTTCAACCTGGTTCTGTATTGGTGCGATCGTCGTCGCGTGGATCACTATCCGTTTTATCGGGCCTGCCTTCGGTTGGTGGGAAGTCGTCTATTAAAATACCCACCGCTATACTCAAATTACTAGGTATAGCGGTGGTTTCCAGTCTCGCGTGTCCAAATTTCTCTAGTTCTAGCAACCGCCAAGGAGGTTAAGACACAAACAGATAAGTAGGTCGGCGTAAATAAAGTTAACTAGCTAGGGTCGTCATTGGTTATTGGTCACATTGGGAAGTCACTATATTTCCCCCAGCTCCCCAGCTCCCCAGCTCCCCAGCTTGCCGCACAAGCTGAAGAACTGAAAAAATACTGGCGAAATGGCAACATACTTATTCCATGTTCAGTTATTCTCAGTGTTAAGCCATAGATATTAAGAATACATATTTGGTAATTTGTGGAAATTACTGAAATATTTTCGACCAATTCCTCCCACACAGCCGCCAGTACCGAGTTTCAACCTAAAAATAACTACCAAAATCTCTATTTTTAGGAGAATTTAACTCTGTATACCTAATACTGCAAAAGCACCATACTTTCCTTAAGGCACACATAGGCTCACAACCTGATAAAGGATATAAAGAATACTGAACTAGTTTTAAAGCCTTGGCCAGTCAAGAGCTTGGCAGTATATGTAACCAAAAAATTATATCCGTAACTTTTCTGTTGTTGACCAATACCAAATTTGCGTTACTCTTAAAACGTAATCCTTTCAGCTCGGCATTTAATCGGACAGAAATATATAAATAAAAATTTAAGTTGATCCTATCTGTCTGATCAATTGAACTTACAAATTGAATAGTTTGATACCGCAAGCTGAATATTTATCTACTACCCTAAGCAAGGTAGTCAATTAACGATTTCATGAAGTTCTGGTAAATGTAATGAATAGTTTACAATACCAGTAGATGAAAAAAGCTAAAGAAAATATAAAAGAGACTAAAATGACTGTGGTGTCTGGAGGACAAAAGTGTTTCTGAGACTAGCGCATCAACACCGACAATTCGTCCAAGACTTGGTGATGAACCTACAAGCCTTGGCAATTGTACTAGAACGACGCGGATATCCTGCGTCCTGTTATACCTGCGGCGACCAGATGAATAGTGCTTCATTTATGGTTAGCTTGGGCGACAATCACTTAATTCGATTCTTGGTATCCGATTACGGGATTACCTGGACAGAAATGCGAGATGACCGCGAATTAATGAAGTTAGAGGGTGCAGAGGCAATTAATCAGTTGCAAGAACTGGCTAATCTTGTCAAACAATCTACACCAGCTAGTTCAGACAATAAAACACTGTCCAAAAAGTGTTAGGGATTCCAGTATCTGATGAGGTACTTCAAAACAGGTTCCAATAGTCGCTCTCGCCTTGGAAATGTATCGCTAGTAATTGGTAATAGGTAATTGTGGCTGGCTTGGCGATTCCACATTACCTATTTAAAATTACTCGGAAGTGATTTGCCCATTGCTGGGGTGTCACGTATTTTAAGTTTCGTTAATTAAAACCTTATGAGAGAATTCTTTCAGATGTGAAAAATTCATAGCTGTTAAGAAACTCAAAAATGTCGGAAAAACAACCAATTCCCGCACAATTACCACCAACCAGCGCCATTGATATTCAATCGAACCGAGAATTTGAGAGTTGGTTTGAATATCCAGTCAGAGTGCAACCCCATCATACTGACTATGCAGGTGTTGTCTGGCATGGTACTTATTTAACTTGGATGGAAGAAGCACGGGTAGAATGTTTGAGATCAATCGGTATTGAATTTGCTGATTTAGTGGCGTTAGGCTGCGATTTACCAGTTGTAGAACTTTCAGTCCGCTACCACAGTGGAATTCAGTTAGGTATGGCTGTAATTGTCAAAACACGCATGACTGAAGTCACTGGTGTCCGGATCAACTGGGATTATGGAATTGTCTCAACTGATGGACAGCAATTATATACTACGGCCAAAGTGACATTAGTCGCATTGGATCGCGAAAGAGGTAAGATCATGCGTCAACTACCTGCAAATGTGAAGGACGCATTAGCTAGGATTTCCCTATTACCCAATAACTAACAAAAAAGGATGAAGAATGCAGATCCTTTGCAAACAGGTCATAGCAGGTTTGCGTGAAGATTTTGTTCTTCATCCTTGGTTTTATCTGAAATAATTACATCCACCTACTGCTTTGGCGAAATTGTTTGAGCAAAGTGTATGATTTGATGCCAAATATCTTGAGGTGTAATGTCAAATCCGATATTTAATAAAATCAGTATTGCCGCTATTGTTAAAGCATTCTTCAAAGTAGTTTTGAGAATTTTCAACAAGAATACAAATACTATCCAAGCAAGAATTAGGGTAGGAATCATCAATATCAATTCCTGAAAATATCCCTTATTTAAGGGTTACAGCAGATATTTATGCATTGAACAATTACTGTGATAAAAGTTGTTGCACCCAACATAGAAAAATTATTCCTACTAACTTTTTAGGAATTGTTTGAGTAATTGTTATTTACTAACTATACTAGGAAATTTTCAGTTTTTTTTGCTGAACAAGCTTTTTTATATAATAAATTAGTAAATTTTTCAGAGTTATTGTTAAATAAATATAAATCATCTAATTAAATAAAGCCTAAAACTAGTGAGGAGGGTTTGCTCAAACAACCGACCTCACTAATGTTTTTATCCTATCGAGTTGTTTGGTGCAGCGAAATTACCTGCGAAGGAGATTCTAACTTGTTAGCTACCGTTAAAACTTCTTGCCTTGCCCATTTATCTGCTGCCAAAATGTCATCTAAAGAAGGATTTGTACAGTTATCATTTTGATGGCGATCGCACACCAATTCGATACAACGGGGAATATCTAAAAATCGAATTTTCTCCTCTAAAAATAACGCCACAACCTGTTCATTGGCAGCATTTAACACAGCCGGCATCGAACCTCCAGCCTTACCAGCAGCATAAGCTAACTGCATACAAGGATACTTCTCGTGGTCTGGTTCACGGAAAGTTAAATTCCCCGCTTTCACCAAATCCAGCCTTTCCCAGTCAGTGTAGATGCGCTCAGGCCAAGATAAAGCATAAAGTAAAGGTAAGCGCATATCCGGCCAACCAAGTTGAGCTAAAACAGATGTATCTTGCAACTCAATCAGCGAGTGAATAATGCTCTGGGGATGAATGACAATATCAATATCTTCATAATCCAAGCCAAACAGAAAGTGAGCCTCAATCACCTCTAGGCCTTTATTCATCAAAGTAGCCGAGTCAACGGTGATTTTCCGCCCCATCGACCAGTTAGGATGTTTCAGAGCATCAGCAACTGTCACCTCTGCTAACTTTTCTACATCCCAATCTCGGAAAGCCCCACCAGAAGCTGTGAGCAAAATTCGCCGCAAGCCCCCCTGGGGAATACCTTGGAGGCATTGAAATATCGCGGAATGCTCGGAATCTGCTGGTAATAGTTTGACACCATGTTTTTCTACTAAAGGTAGAACCACGGGGCCACCAGCAATCAAAGTTTCTTTATTTGCTAAGGCGATATCTTTACCAGCTTCAATAGCTGCGATGGTCGGTAATAAACCAGCACAACCGACAATACCCGTAACCACAGTTTCAGCATCACCGTAACGGGCGACTTCTATGACTCCAGAAATACCAGCTAGTAGAATCGGTTGTGGATCTAGGTCTTTGATCGCTTCTTTGAGTGCTGGTAATTTCTCCTCCGCCGAAATCGCCGCTATACTTGGTCGAAACTGCCGAATTTGAGCCGCCAACATTTCCACATTACTTCCCGCCGCCAATCCGACAATCCGAAACTGATCTGGATACTGAGTGACGATATCTAAAGTTTGAGTACCGATTGAGCCAGTAGAACCAACAAGAGTAATAGCTTTCACAATTGCTTTAAAATTTACAGACAACTTCCAGTTTGACACTCTCCCGCCCCAGATTGTGGAGGATTCTGAGACTCAACATTTCCAGATAGTGAAAATCTGTGTGTAGCGTAGACAGTCAAATCTAAAAACCCAAAAATTATTTAATTGATGAATAAATCAAGGTAAATACCTCAGATGTGCCTAAAACTTGACCGCCAGATAAATTGAGATTCTCTAAACTGGCATGATCTAATAGTAAATAAGATTGACCTGACCACATTTGTTGTAAAACTGTGATATCTGCGGGAATGACTTGGCAATCACAGTAAAAATCTAAACTAGGACGACTATACGCAAAAGAAGTATAAATTTTTGTTCCTGGTGAAACGTGGGCGCGAATTAATGCCGCCACTGGCTTGACTGGAAACGTTTCGTTTAACTCCCAAATCCAGGATTGCGAACTCATCAATAGTCCTAAAACGAGATACATCCCTGAAAATAGCACGGGAATAAACAGGCGACTTCGCTGTTTAATTAGCCCTGCTGCTACACCCATACTGATTGCCAAAACCAGACTCATGGCTATCAACACAGGCTGAGGATCTGCAAGAGCAAAGTAAATACATCCTCCGACACCTGCTAAAGCAATAATAGCCAAAAATCCTGCCCAATATTTGTTAATCAAATGGCGATGTTGCCAAACTTCGCTCAGTTTCGCCCCAATTGCTAAAGCTAAAAACGGATAAACTGGCATGATATACCACGGCAGTTTTGTTCTCATCACAGAAATAGCGACAAAATAAACAATTGTCCCCATCAGAACTAGACGCGCCCAAGTGGTATGACGTTTTTTTGCAGCTAGATATAACCCACCCGGCAAAAATATCAGCCAAGGAAAACCGTATTTGATTAACTCAATTAAATAGTACCAAGGAGGGCCACTATGACCTTCCACTGATTGCACAAGACGGTTAAAGGTTTGTGCCTGAAAGTTTATTTCTAAGAAATTACTGCCATAATACTGCCATTGGGCAACATACCAAGCCAAAGGTGCAGCCGTACCGCAAAACATTCCCGCCCAGAAATAGGGGTTTTTCCACAAAGCTAATTGTCCCTCGGCGATCGCAAATAAACAAGCGATCGCACCCAGCAATAAAACAAGCATCCCCTTTGTCAGAGTAATCAGCCCCAAGCAAATGCCCACACCTAGAGCATACTGTTTATGTTGACGTGCTTTGAGGAGAAAAAATAACAATAAGAGGAAAAAAGAAATACTCGCACCATCTAGCATCGCCAGTCGTCCATGACGTACTATAGGCAACATTGTTAAATAAACCAAAGCCGCAAATAAAGCTGGCAAATTTTGCTGAAAAACCAACCCCCCGACCAAATACAGTATAGGTACTCCCAAGGCAGTTAAAATTGCACTAGGTAAGCGTGTTGTCCACTCATTCACTCCTCCGAGGGAATAAGCCCAAGCAATTAGTAAATGGATCAGAGGTGGTTTGTTGTGATATGGTTGATCTCCCAAAATGGGGTAAAGCCAACGCATCGAACCAACCGGGGCGCGCCAAATTTCACGGGCAACCTGTGCTACAGTACCCTCATCCCAGTCACGTAAAGGTAAGCTTCCCAAAAATATTAGCCAGAGAATCAGAGATCCCACAACCAAGCTAAATAGCCATTCTTTTTCTCCGAATGGACGCATATCTGAAATTAGAATAATCTTTTAACAATGATTAGATAATAGCTTTCCCTAGTGCTAATATCTGATCAAACATCTTTTTACCTCAGCGGGGCGTTAGCCTGTGCGGATTGCAACTAAATATATAAACATTCTTAAGTTATCAAGCCGTAATTAATTTACGTATTTATACTGCATTTATATAGCTTGAAATTCTCATACCAATGATCTATTATTCAGAATTAGCTTGCTACGGTTATTCGCAAGTGAAAATATTCTAGAAATTTAGCTATTAGCTAGTTGAAGTATCAGCATCGATAAATTAACTGCGATGCTGGGGCAATTTGTGCGGCATAAATGAGTAAAAAGTATAGAAATTAACGGCTTAATTCACCTTAACAATGGGAAACTATATCTAGTTGGTTATCGTCCGTTTAGTTCATAGCAGACAAAAAGTGACCGTCAGAAAGTTAAAAATTTAACTTTTTCTGAAAAAGGAAGCAATGGCGGTAAGCACTAAATTATACTCTACTAACCAATTATCTAGTTGGTAGAGTTAGGTCTTGATGTGAAATATTGACAAATATTATCAGGGTATTGTTCATCTAAAAACTAGATTATCTAGGTTAGAGTTGAAGCTTTATCAGCCATAGCCCATAGTTATTAAATTTCTGTGAATCTGTATCCAAAAGTTCTGGATTACCAGTAAAAATCTGCGTATCTAATCTTTAGAAATAAGTGTGCTTTAAAGTACCGTCAAAAATGTGACTGATGGTTCTACCCTTGAAGGAGCTATGAAGTGGAAAACAATAAGTCGTTTTTTTGGTCGCAAGGAATATTAATTGCGTTGCTGGCCTTGAGTGCTACTTTAAGCATTAGCTTAATGTTACTTATCAAGCCCCATACTTCTGATGCTCAGAGCAAACCAAGTATAGATATGAATAATTTATCTGCTGCCAAAATAGGAACTCAGCAACGGATTGAGGAATTAAAGGCGACTATGCTCACAAGTTGGCAGCAAGAAGCAAACACTAAGGGTTTTTCCTCTGCTGCATCAGCACGCTTTCAAGGGGCGACGATTAAGGCGGCGAAGCTTGCTCAAGGTCAAAAAGTAATTGCTCTCACCTTTGATGATGGCCCTTGGCCGGAAACCACTTCACAAGTGCTGGATATCCTGAAAAAAAATAATATCAAAGGCACATTTTTTGTAGTTGGAAAGAATGTTAAAAATTATCCCCACCTAGTCAAGCGGGTGGTTACTGAAGGTCACGCTATTGGTAATCATACGTGGCATCATTGGTATCATTATATGAACCCCAAAGCGGCTGCCTACGAAGTCGATCACACAACAGATTTAATTTATCAAACGGCTGGTGTGAAAACAAATTTGTTTCGACCACCTGGGGGGATCATGCACAATGGGGTGAGCGCCTATGCTAGAAATAGCAAGTATGCCATCATTATGTGGTCATCTGACTCATTAGACTATTCGCGTCCTACAGTCCCAAATTTAGTCAATAATGTGTTCAGAACCGCCGAACCTGGTGGTATTGTGTTATTGCATGATGGTGGTGGTAATCGCTCCTCAACGGTGCAAGCTTTACCAGCAATTATTAGTAAATTTCGCCAGCAAGGCTATGGTTTTGTCACTGTTCCAGAACTTTTAGCAATGGAAGAAAAGGCGCAAAAATTGCTCGCAAATAACAAGTAATATTATTTAACTGTTACACCGTAAGTCCCCCACTGAATTTGGGAAGGACGAATCAGTTGTGGGATATAAAGTGGATGATAACGATTGCATCCAGTATTGCTTTTTTGCTAGGCAAAAACAAATACTGGATGTATTATTTTATTTGATTGGGCTATTTTACCGCCATATCAATTGGTGGTAAAGTATTGCTACCAAGGAGGTGATGTTAAGTGTTACACAAAGCGGTTCTTGTCCGTTTGTATCCATCAAAAGAACAAGAAATACAACTAGCTCAAGCATTTGGTTGCGCTCGTTGGTGGTGGAATTACGCTCTAAATAAGTCAATTGAAACTTATAAAGAAACGGGCAAGGGACTTAGCCGTGTAGCACTCAATGCGTTTCTTCCGGCGCTCAAAAAGGCAGAAGAGACTGTATGGTTAGCCGATTGTTATAGCCAAATTTTACAGGCAACAACACTTAATCTAACCACAGCATACAAGAACTTTTTTGAGAAACGTGCTGGGTTTCCTAAGTTCAAATCCAAGCATGGTAAACAGTCTATTCACTATCCTCAAAACGTCAAAATTATCGATGGCAATGTCAAACTTCCAGGCAATATTGGGATAGTCAAAGCCAAAATACATAGGCTAATTGAGGGGAAAATCAAGACTGTAACTGTATGTAAAACTCCATCAGGTAAGTATTTTGCATCCATCCTGACTGAAGTAGAAGGGGAAAATCCAACTATTACATTCGGTAAGATTTACGGTATTGATTTAGGGTTGAAGCACTTTGCTGTTGTAACTGATGGTGAAAAGGTTTCTAAATATGATAATCCCAAGCACCTTGCCAAGCATGAGAAAAACCTCAAGCGTAAGCAGAAAAAGTTAGCCCGTAAACAAAAAGGGAGTAAGTCAAGAAACAAGTATAGAAAAGTTGTTGCCAAAGTGTACGAGCGAGTTAGTAACTCCAGGCAAGATTTTTTACATAAACTTAGTTATAAGTTGGTCAGCGATAGCCAAGCTGTCATAGTAGAGAATCTTCATGTCAAAGGCATGGTTCGTAATCACAATTTGGCGAAGGCAATTTCTGATTGTGGATGGGGAACATTCACCAATTTTCTAGCCTATAAGCTAGAGCGTAAAGGTGGAAAGTTGGTTGAGATTGATAGATGGTTTCCCAGTTCCAAGCTCTGTTCTAATTGTTTCTATCAAGTGCGTGAGATGCCATTGGATGTGAGGCAATGGACTTGTCCTCATTGTGGTACTCATCATGACCGTGATGGCAACGCAGCGATCAATATTAGAACCGAGGGGATCAGAATCATAAAGGCGGAAGGTTCAGCCGTCTCTGCTGTAGGAGGGGATGTCAGACCAAAGCTTGGGCGAAAGTCTAAGTTGCGGCATTCCCCTGTGAGTACAGAAGCCGACACTTTACTTGGTACTCCAAGTCAGTGTGGGTAGTTCACTTTGTGAATACTACAAAGTTCAGATCCCCGATTTTTTAGAAAAGCCGGGGATCTTTTTGTGCAGAAATAAGTCAGAGTGAATTAAACAGAACTCAACTGCTTCTCTAGAACAGCTTGGGGATTTGCTTCGGGACTATCAGCTTCAGACGGTGGTACTAACTGCCAGAACTTAGGCAAATATTCTGACCAGTTTTGCAGAATCATTTTCGCTTTTGGCGAACCAGTGCGATCGCCATGAGTTTTAATTAATTCTTGCAGTTGTTTAGCACCGGCTGCTGTCAGCACTCGCTGGATTTTGACAATTTCAGGATTGACTAATTCCGGGAATGAATTGTCTTCATCTAAGAAGTATGCCAATCCTCCAGTCATTCCAGCGCCGACGTTACGCCCAACTTTGCCGAGGACAACAATCACGCCACCAGTCATGTACTCGCAGCAGTGATCCCCAGCCCCTTCAATAACTGCCATACCTTTGGAGTTGCGTACAGCAAAGCGTTCTCCGGCTAAACCGTTGGCAAACAATACCCCACCGGTAGAACCATAAAGACAGGTATTGCCAACTATCACATTTTCTGCTGGGTCATAAGTGGCATCAGCCGGCGGTTTGATGATGATTTCACCACCGTGCATTCCCTTACCTACGTAGTCGTTGGCTTCTCCTTCTAATGAGAGAATCATGCCGGGAAGGTTGAAAGCACCAAAGCTTTGTCCCACACTACCTTGGAAGTTGAGGTTAATTTGTCCTTCAAAACCACTATCACCATATTGGGTAGCGATCGCACCAGCCAACCGTGCGCCCACTGTTCTATCGGTGTTGACTAACTTTAAGCTTTTGCTAACAGTGGATTGATTGCTAATAGCCGCTTGAATTTCGGGATCAGCCAGCAATTGGTCATCGATCACCGCACCGTTGCTGTGGACTTCTTCATGTACCAACCAGCTACGATCATTTCTGGCATCTGGTAACTGAAGTAAACAGTCGAGGTTGAGTCCTTGGGTTTTGGTAACTGTTGCATCGGCGCGTGTTTTCAACAAATCAGCACGTCCCACGATATCCAACAAAGAACGGTAACCGAGTCTTGCTAGTAAATGACGCACTTCTTCAGCAATAAAGCAGAAGAAATTCACAACGTGTTCCGGCATTCCGGTGAATCGTTTGCGGAGTTCTTCCTTCTGAGAAGCAACACCCACAGGGCAGTTATTGGTGTGGCAAATCCGCGCCATAATACAGCCTTCCGCAATCATGGCGATGGAACCAAAACCAAATTCTTCACCACCCATCAATGCACCTATTACCACGTCCCAACCACTTTTGAGTCCACCGTCCACACGCAAAATTACGCGATCGCGCAGGCCATTTTGCATCAAAACCCGATGTACTTCACTTAAACCCAGTTCCCACGGTGAACCCGCGTGTTTAATAGAACTCAGAGGTGATGCACCTGTACCACCATCATGACCAGATACTTGAATGATATCGGCGTTAGCTTTCGCTACACCCGCCGCAATCGTCCCAATGCCAATTTCTGCCACCAGTTTCACTGATACCTGGGCTTTGGGGTTAATTTGGTGCAGGTCGAAAATTAACTGTGCTAAATCTTCAATGGAGTAAATATCATGGTGGGGTGGTGGTGAAATCAGTGTGACACCGGGTTTGGAACGCCTTAACATCGCAATGTAAGGACTAACTTTTGCCCCTGGTAGTTGTCCACCTTCCCCAGGTTTTGCACCTTGGGCAATTTTAATTTCAATTTGTCTGGCGCTGCTTAAATATCCTGGTGTGACACCAAAGCGTCCTGATGCGACTTGTTTAATAGCACTAGAAGCAGTATCACCATTCCGTAATCCATGTAAATGGGGCAGAGTTGGAGATTTACCTGCTGCGTCTACATCATTGAGAACTTTATAGCGGACGGGATCTTCGCCGCCTTCCCCTGAATTAGATTTTCCGCCAATGCGGTTCATGGCGATCGCTAAAGTTTCATGGGCTTCTCGTGACAACGCGCCCAAAGACATCCCACCTGTACAGAAGCGTTTGAGAATCTCACTGACTGATTCTACTTCCTCTAAAGGAATGGGTGAGCGATCGCTTTCAAAATCCAACAAGTCACGCAAAGCAGTCACTGGTCGGCCTTGCAGATGCTGTTTATAAACCTCATAGTGGTCATATTGCTTTCCATCCACCGCCTTATGCAGCGCCTTAGCCAGTTCCGGGTTATTCATGTGATATTCACCCTTGGGAAGACACTGCACAAAACCCAAATTTTCTAACTTCTTCGCCGTCAATTCTGGAAAAGCCTTGCTATGGAAAGACAGCACCTCTTGCGCCAATTCGCTCACACTTAACCCACCAATGCGGGAAGTTGTGCCATAGAATCCCAGTTTTAATAAATCCCCACCAATCCCAATAGCTTCAAAAATTTGTGCTGCTTGATAGCTGGAAAGCAGAGAAATTCCCATTTTAGAGAGAATTTTCAGTAACCCTGAATTTATCGCTTGGCGGTAATTTACGATAGCTTCATCTAAAGTCAGGGTAGCAATTTTACCCCGTTCCATGAAGCTTTGAGTTTTAGGTTCAAACCACCAATTGCGGACAGTATCCAAAGCTGTGTAAGGACAAACAGCATCCACACCATAACCAATCAGGCAAGCAAAATGATGTGTACTCCAGCACTGGGCTGTATTCACAATCAGCGAAGTTTTGGTTCGTAATCCTTGGCGAATCAAATAATGATGTACAGCACCTGCGGCTAACAAAGGTGGAATATAGGTATACTCTGTACTGATGCCATTTTCTCCTTCCAGGTGGCAGTCGCTCAAAATTAAAATCTTTGCCCCAGCCTTGACAGATTCCGCAGCTTGTGCTTGCAAAGACTCTACAGCATTTTTCAAACCATCGGGACCGTTAGCAATAGCAAACAACGTTGATAATTCCGCCGTTGCAAATCCTGATAACTGAATCGCCTCCAATTCCGTCTCAGTCAATACAGGCGATTCTAATTTCAGTTTCCGGGCGTGTTCTGGCTTCACTTCCAGTAAGTTACCCCGTTCACCCAGTTCCACATTCAGCGACATCACCAACTTTTCCCGTAACGGGTCAATAGCTGGGTTTGTGACTTGTGCGAAACGCTGTTTGAAATAGTCATATAGCAGGTGAGGTTTTTCTGACAGCACCGCCAAAGGAATATCATCCCCCATGCAGAAAGTCGCTTCTTTACCCTCAGCCGCCATTGGCTGAATTACCATTTCTACATCTTCTGTGGTGTAGCCAAAGGCTAATTGATGACGCAGTAAGGTTTGTTTATCACTTCGACTCCGCTCAGTGTTAACAATTGTGTTTGTAGGAGAATGACTCTTGCCATTACCATTAACTGATGAAGGCTGACTAACAAGATTTTTCAGTTCTTGACGATACTGTTTTAACCATTCCCCATAAGGATGCTGCTTGGCGATCCGCTGCTTAATTTCCCAATTTTTCAGCACTTCATGATTGACTAAATCCACAGCAATCATTTGTCCTGGGCCAAGTCTGCCTTTTTCCACAATGTTGGCTTCTGGGATGTCCACTACACCAGCTTCGGAACCGACAACAATATAATCATCTTTAGTAATCACGTAACGAGCTGGTCTTAAACCATTCCGGTCTAAGGTCGCACCAACTTTTTCCCCATCACTAAATACTAAAAGCGCTGGTCCGTCCCAGGATTCTTGTAGACCACTGTAATATTCGTAGAAATCGACAATTTCTGGATATTTAGCCAAAGAAGGCTGATTTTGGTATGCCTCTGGAACCATCATCATTAAAGCTTCCAGGGGGCTACGTCCAGAAAGCACCATTAATTCTAGGACGTTATCTAACGTAGCTGAGTCACTATTATCAATGTGAACTAAAGGCTTAAATTCATCGGCGCGATCGCCCCAGACTGGATGATTCAGGCTAGCTTCTCGTGCCGTCATCCAGTTAATGTTACCCAATAAAGTATTAATTTCACCGTTATGACCCAATAGCCGCATCGGTTGAGCTAAAGGCCACTTAGGCAGAGTGTTAGTACTAAAGCGGCGATGATAAACAGCAAAAGCACTTTTGTAAGCTGGATTTTTTAAATCAAGATAAAAGTCTGCCAAAATCGCAGAACGCACCATGCCTTTATAAACAATTGTGCGACTGGACAAGGAGCAAATATAGAATTCCTCGGAAATATTTTTGGTAGCTTTGAAAATTCTTCTGCGGGTGATATATAGTTCTCTTTCTAGTTCTTCACCACTCTTATCGGCTGATGCTAGAAAAACTTGTTCTATCTGGGGTTGATTTTCTCTGGCTTGTCTCCCCAGCAAATGAGGCTGCACTGGTACTACTCGCCAACCCAGGACAGTGAATTTTTCTTCTGCGGCTATTTGCTCAATAGTGGCTTTAGCTTTTGCGGCTATTTCGGGATTTTGGGGTAAAAATATCATTCCTACCGCTACATTTCCCACAGTATAGTCCTTTTGGAACAATTCCCAAGGGATAGCTGTCAATATTCCTGCACCATCACCAGAATCTTGGTCAGCGCTACAACCGCCCCGGTGTTCTAAGCAGGTCAAAGCAGCTAAAGATTTTGTGACAATTTCATGGCTGGCATGATTCTGGCGATGAGCAATAAAACCTACACCACAGGCATCTCGTTCTTCTACTAACCACCTTTGTCCCTGATAGTTCTCTTGAGAGTTAATATCCGCAGTTTTCATTGTTTGTGATTGATGCATCGCTTTATCTTTCATAGCCTGTTCCTGAGATGGTTAGTCACAAATCTTGCCAGTATTTGTGAGAAAAATTTGCTAGTCCTGAGCGTAGCCGAAGGGCTAAAATTGGTTCCCTGGAAAATACATAAATAACCGAAATTTAGGAAAAAAAATTTTAACTTCGGATTTGTTTTTTTCTTTAACCGTGTTAAAATGGTTGCGGTATTTTATTATATTTTATGTGGTAATGCTGAGTTAAACAAATTGCTTTTGCCCTCACATTCCTTGATTGATATCGTGATAGTGCAGCTTGGCCTTAACCATAGCGATTGTTTTGCTCAATGCCCTATTCCCAGATTAAGATTAGCTTTCAAGTAAAACGTGTTTGGCTTACCAATAACACAAGTTAGTTTGAAAGGCCAAAATAATCCTGATTAATTCACAAAATCAGCGTATTACACAATATACCCATTTGACAATTCCTAGAAATATCTATTGTTGTGTATATTTATTCCGTGCTGATCATGTGATCTCTCTTGCAGAAATCCAAACCTCACTTAAATATCAACCATCGGTGAGGATTAAATATGCTCAACCAGTTTAAAACACTCAAACTACTCTGTATAGTCCGACTGAAACTAGTGATAGTTAAAACACTTAGTAACAGTGCTTTTAGTGGTATGATTACTTGTTGAATTTTACAAGAGACAAAGATCCAATATATAGAATATCATATTTGTTCAAAAATTAAATCACTATTTTTTAAGATTTCCCCACAATTTAGTTAGCTACTTGTTGTGGTGATAATTTTCTCCAGTACCTAGTCAATTATCGTAAAAATGTCGCATCACCGCCGCAGAAAACATCACAGCGCTGTAGCCAAAAAGGCTAATCAAAAGTTGTTCCGCTTGATAGCGCCAACAATCGTCGCAATTATTATATTGTGCTTATCTACTACTTGGGCGACAAGCGCCCAGGAATCTCCGATTAATACCCAACCCATTGGGGAGTTGATTGTCCAGTCACCCACCTCTCCCACCACAGCATTAGCTTCTGGTAACCAAATCACCCTCAATGGTCGTACCTTGTCCGGGGCTTGGTTGCAGCAACGCGGAACAGACGGACAGCTAAAAACTCATCTGAGTGATGGAGCATTTAGGCAATTTATTGGAGTAGATTTTTTAAGCAGCAATAATGCAGCCCAACAACCAGTAGAGTGGTTTTCACCAGTTAATCAGCTACTGGTTTTAGCTACAAGGCTGTTAAAAGGTTATCGCTATCTTGATATTACTAATTTTGCCCAAACAGCAGGTTGGCAATTACAAGGCAATGGCAATACTTTGGCGATCGCGATTCCACAAGCCCAAATAAAAGATATTCGTCAGAGTCAGCAACCGTCAGGGGTCAGTAATCGTCCTTTCCAGTCAGCCCGCATCGTCCTAGATTTAGATCGCCCCGCACCTTGGCAACTTTCCCAAGGCTTACCCATAAATACACCTGTTGACTCTGACGGTCCGACCACCCAAGCAACTACACCACCCAATAGAGAGTGGGTAGTGGCAATGGAAGGCATAGCGAATCCGGCTTTAATCCAACGCTACGCGCCGCCAACATCACCAACGGATCTGCTGCCAGAATTACCCGTACAACGAACTGCTGAACAGCTAATTAGAAAATTGGAGGTAGTCAACAACCGCACAATTATTAGTCTGAGTGTGCCTTTTGGGATGACTCCTCAAATCATCACCTTAGCAGACCCGCATCGCCTGGTGATTGACCTTCGTCCCGATGCCCTGGTACAAAGAAATATTACTTGGGCTTCCGGATTGCGCTGGCGACAGGAATTTGTCAATTTAGGTACAGAACGTTTTCCTATAGTTTGGTTAGATATTAATCCCCGCCAAGCTGGGTTAACTTTAAAACCCATTGGCACAGAAGCCAACACTCAAACGGGTACTGCACCGCTCATTCAAATGGCAGCGCAGTCTTCAGCAGTAGCAGCAATTAACTCTGGTTATTTCAACCGCAATAATAGATTACCTTTGGGAGCGATTCGTCGGGATGGTCAGTGGTTATCAGGGCCGATTCTCAACCGGGGAGCGATCGCTTGGAATGATTCTGGACAATTTTACTTCGGTCGTCTCACCTTGCAAGAAACTTTAATCGCTCCGAATAATCAGAAATTGCCGATTCTATTCCTCAATAGTGGCTACGTTCAGAGTGGTATGGCTCGTTACACCCCAGCTTGGGGAAATAGCTACACCCCTTTAACAGACAACGAAATTGTCCTGGTTGTCCAAAAAAACCGAGTGACAAATCAGTTACCAGGTGGCAAAGTTGGCGAAACAGCCGTTCCCATTCCCCAGGATGGCTACTTATTAACGTTACGTGCTAATGCTACTAACATTGCATCACAACTGCCTATTGGTACAGCAGTCAGCATTACAAGCACCACTAATTCGGCTGACTTTAACCGCTATCCCCAGATTATGGGAGCCGGTCCGTTGTTAGTACAAAACAATCAAATTGTCTTGAATGCTGAAAGCGAAAAATTCAGTAAAGCTTTTAGTACACAAAAAGCAATTCGCAGTGGTATTTGCACAACAGCAAGCGGCTCTTTGCTCATTGCTGCTGTACACAATCGTGCTGGCGGGCTAGGGCCAACCTTAGCGGAACACGCCCAATTAATGAAGAATATTGGTTGTGTGAATGCCCTCAATTTAGACGGTGGTAGTTCAACCAGCCTTTATCTAGGAGGACAACTACTCGACCGTTCCCCGAATACTGCTGCACGTGTCCATAACGGCATTGGGGTTTTCTTGCAACCACAGTAATCAGAGAGCAGGGGGAAGAAGAAGCAGGGGTGCAGGGTGCAGGGAGCAGGGGGGAGAAGACCGTAACTTCCCAATGACTAATGACTAATGACCAATGACTAATGACTAATGACCAATCCTTTTTTAAATTTCAGGATAAGCTACGATTTGTTGAATGAAGACTTGGTATGGATAGGGCAGATTTGGCAGTAATGCTTTACAGCTTCAAGTTTGATTTTGCTATGTTTAGCAAAGTGCAACTAAATTAAGAAGTTTTACGGTTGCAAAACCACGACAAATTTTTCCATTAATGGTTAAGAGTAATGACGGTTTGTTATGTCTCCCAATGAGGTAACTATGGCTCAATTTCAAGAAACCACACAAACTAACACTCTGCCTCTACCCGTGGCGATCGCGAATAAAGGCGTTGCGGCAACTGAACTGCGTCCTTGGGGTTCTTTTACAGTTTTGGAAGAAGGGCGCGGATATAAAATCAAACGCATCGAAGTCAAGCCTGGACACCGCCTCAGTCTGCAAATGCACCATCACCGCAGCGAACACTGGATTGTGGTTTCTGGTACAGCCAGGGTAGTTTGTGGCCAGCAAGAAGTGCTACTTAGCAACAATGAATCAACCTATGTACCCCAATGTACATCCCATCGTCTAGAGAATCCTGGTGTGATTCCTTTAGTGTTAATTGAAGTCCAAAATGGCGAATATTTAGGCGAAGATGACATTATTCGTTACCAAGATGACTACGCCCGCACCAAGGATTAACACCGCAGCAGCGCTGGTTAGGGTGTAATAATTACAAAGTTAATATACTGAGTATTTCTCTAAACCGTTTGAAATAACTACCTTCAAAGAAGGGGAAAGGCAGTTAAGCAGCCGGAAGTGCAAAGTAATTTCAATCCCCCCGTTCGGCTACTCATGGCGCAGCCTGTTTCTTCAGTCCCTACCGAAATTTTGGTGGGGACTAACACTGAATAGTGATATGCTTAGGTAATAATAGTAATCTACGACAGACAGAAATAGGAGCGCTTAGTCAAGCATAGGCTCATATCTAGTCTCAAAAAATCAAAACCAGATTTTTGCTTAAGTGTAATTTTTGTACCTCACTCGTCTGTAACATTTAAGATAGGGTTTTTTATTGCCAAAACTAATTCCATGATTCACCTGAGTCAAGCAGCCATTAGTGAAATTAGACGATTACAGTTAAAACAGCAACCAAATGCTTTGTTGAGATTAACAATTAAGCTAGGCGGCTGTTCTGGTTGGTTTTATGATCTGTCGTTTGATGAAACTGTAAAAACTGACGATCGCGTCTTTAACTTGAGCAGTATTAAAGTTGTCATAGATGACGAAAGCTTTAATTATGTAAATGGGTTGGCATTGGATTATTCAGAAGATTTAATGGGTGGGGGTTTTCGCTTCCACAACCCTCAAGCGATCGCTACCTGTGGCTGTGGTAATTCCTTCTCCATTGCTACGCCCGTCCCTGTTTAACTAAAAAAATCTATAAGTTTGACATAAAAGCCCAAAAAAAGATATAATCAGGATTTGTTAAAACTTAGACCTCTAAGCAGCTTTACGCGCTGTAACTCATGCCAACAATACAGCAACTCATCCGTACTGAACGCGAAAAAGCGCGTCAGAAAACCAAGTCTCCAGCTCTGAAGCAATGCCCACAACGTCGGGGTGTTTGTACAAGAGTATACACGACTACACCGAAAAAGCCTAACTCAGCTCTACGTAAAGTAGCAAGAGTCAGACTGACCTCTGGATTTGAAGTCACAGCTTACATTCCAGGTATCGGTCACAACTTGCAAGAACACTCAGTAGTCATGATTCGTGGCGGTCGGGTGAAAGACTTACCAGGTGTGAGATACCACATTATCCGTGGCACATTAGATACAGCTGGAGTCAAAGACCGCAAGCAAGGGCGTTCTAAGTATGGAACCAAGCGCCCGAAAGAAGCTAAAAAATAGGAAATAAGCGATAAATCGTATTGGATGACGATTGAGCTTCTTCGGTGATCAGCGCCGAAGAACAAACGAATTAGCGGTACTTGCTATTTGCAGAAATCTCGCTCAAGCCTGATCAAGCTGGCAGAAGTAGGTAATGTTCAGCAGTATCCAGCAAAGCGGAGCTTGCCAACCTCAGCATCGCAGCGGTTGCATCTAAATATTAAAATTTATGATGTTATCGCCTTCTCTAGTTGTAGTGAGCAAATTAATCGGTCAGTCTCGCTGCAACTGTAGAGAAAAAAAGACAAAGTTTGAACGGTGGCTTTCTCCGCTCATATATCCAGTGTCTGATAGCATATAATTTCGTTGCCAAATCCGAATTAAAGGTAAAGTATGTCTCGTCGTGGTGTTATTCAAAGGCGTCCAGTTCCGCCTGATTCCGTATATAACAGTCGCCTGGTAAGCATGATAATCCGGCGGGTGATGCGTCATGGGAAGAAATCACTAGCTGCAAGGCTGGTTTATGATGCCATGAAAACTATTGAAGAACGCACTGGTGCTGCTCCTTTGGAAACCTTTGAAAGAGCAGTGCGAAACGCCACACCTTTGGTGGAAGTAAAAGCTCGACGAGTTGGTGGAGCAACCTACCAAGTACCGATGGAAGTGCGTTCAGATCGTGGTACAACTCTAGCCTTACGCTGGCTAGTAAATTTTTCCCGGTCTAGGCCCGGTCGCACAATGGCAAGTAAATTAGCCAACGAGTTAATGGATGCTGCCAACGAAACCGGGAATGCAATTCGTAAGCGCGAAGAAACACACCGGATGGCAGAAGCTAACAAAGCTTTTGCACACTATCGTTACTAAAAAAAGCAGCGGTATATCGTGGATCTAAAAGCGGTATATCGCGGACTCAGAAAGATAAATACGGTTTTCCGTAGAAGTATAGAATCTTAACAAAGAGTAATATACAAGCTATCATGAGGCAAAAACTATAATAGGAGGCTACTGTGGCACGTACCATCCCGCTAGAGAGAGTACGCAATATCGGTATTGCGGCGCATATAGATGCGGGCAAGACAACGACAACCGAGAGAATATTGTTTTACTCTGGCATTATTCATAAAATTGGCGAAGTTCACGAAGGAACTGCCGTCACCGACTGGATGGAACAAGAGCGTGAGCGGGGAATTACCATCACCGCGGCGGCGATCACTACCAGCTGGAAAGATCATCAAATTAACATTATCGATACTCCAGGACACGTAGACTTCACAATTGAAGTGGAACGTTCCATGCGCGTGTTGGACGGCGTAATCGCAGTATTTTGTTCTGTAGGTGGGGTACAACCGCAGTCGGAAACAGTGTGGCGACAAGCAGACCGCTACAAAGTACCTCGAATCGCCTTTATCAACAAAATGGATCGTACAGGCGCGAACTTCTATAGAGTTCACGATCAAATGTGCGATCGCCTGCGGGCTAATGCCATTGCCATTCAACTGCCAATTGGTAGTGAAACTGAATTTAGCGGCATCGTTGATCTGGTACGGAAATGTGCCTATATTTATAACAACGACGAAGGCACAGATATCGAAGAAACCGATATCCCCGCCGAAATGCAAGAGAAGGTAGACGAATACCGCACGAAGCTGATAGAAGCTGTGGCAGAAACCAGCGACGTACTGATGAATAAGTACTTCGAGGGAGAAGAACTGACAGAAGCGGAAATTCGGACTGCCCTGCGTAAAGGTACAATTGCCGGTAAGATTGTGCCGGTACTTTGCGGTTCGGCATTTAAAAACAAAGGCGTGCAGTTGATGCTGGATGCAGTGGTAGATTATCTACCAGCACCAACTGAAGTACCAGCAATTCAAGGTACATTACCGAATGGTGAGACTGTTGAGCGCAAAGCTGATGACAATGAACCGCTATCAGCTCTAGCGTTCAAGATTATGGCTGACCCCTACGGTCGTCTCACCTTTGTTCGTGTTTATTCTGGTGTTCTGAAAAAAGGTAGCTACGTTCTCAACGCTACCAAGAACAAGAAAGAGCGCATTTCCCGTCTGGTGATTTTGAAAGCAGATGAACGCATGGACGTGGACGAAATGCGGGCTGGCGATTTGGGAGCAGCATTAGGATTAAAAGATACCTTGACAGGTGACACCATCACTGATGAAGGATCACCAGTAATTCTGGAATCTCTATTCATTCCTGAGCCTGTAATCTCGGTAGCGGTTGAACCCAAAACCAAGAATGACATGGACAAGCTCTCCAAAGCGCTGCAATCTCTTTCAGAAGAAGATCCCACCTTCCGCGTTCATGTTGATCCGGAAACGAATCAAACCGTGATTGCCGGCATGGGGGAGCTACACCTGGAAATCCTGGTAGACCGGATGTTACGAGAATTCAAAGTAGAAGCGAATGTCGGTGCGCCGCAAGTAGCTTACCGCGAAACGATTCGTAAAGCAGTCAACAAGGTGGAAGGGAAATTCATTCGCCAAAGTGGTGGTAAAGGTCAATATGGTCACGTTGTGATCAATTTGGAACCAGGCGAACCTGGTACCGGCTTTGAATTTGTTTCTAAGATTGTCGGCGGTACTGTACCTAAAGAGTACATTAACCCCGCAGAACAAGGAATGAAAGAAAGTTGCGAATCCGGTGTTTTAGCTGGATATCCATTGATTGACGTGAAAGCAACTTTGATTGATGGGTCATACCACGATGTAGACTCTTCAGAAATGGCTTTCAAAATTGCTGGCTCAATGGCAATGAAAGAGGCAGTGTTGAAGGCTTCACCCGTACTTTTAGAACCTATGATGAAAGTTGAGGTGGAAGTTCCGGAAAACTACCTTGGGGATGTGATGGGCGACCTGAATTCCCGTCGTGGGCAAATTGAGGGTATGGGATCTGATGATGGAATTGCCAAAGTAACTGCTAAAGTCCCATTGGCAGAAATGTTTGGCTACGCTACTGATATCCGTTCGAAGACCCAAGGACGGGGCATCTTCTCAATGGAATTTAGCCGCTACGAAGAAGTACCTCGCAACGTGGCTGAAGCAATCATAGCTAAAAGCAAAGGGAACGCTTAATTAATAAAGGAAACGAGCATTCATGGCACGCGCAAAATTTGAAAGGACTAAACCCCACGTTAATATCGGTACAGTTGGCCACGTTGATCATGGTAAAACCACTTTAACAGCAGCTATTACCATGACTCTGGCCGCTTTGGGTCAAGCAACAGGTAAAGGCTACGACCAAATTGATAACGCCCCCGAAGAAAAGGCGCGGGGTATTACCATCAATACGGCTCACGTAGAGTATGAAACCGAAGGTCGGCACTATGCTCACGTAGATTGCCCAGGACACGCTGATTATGTCAAAAACATGATCACTGGTGCGGCTCAAATGGATGGTGGTATTCTCGTAGTTTCGGCGGCTGATGGCCCCATGCCCCAAACCCGCGAACATATCCTGCTGGCAAAGCAAGTGGGTGTTCCCAGTCTAGTTGTCTTCTTGAACAAGGAAGACCAGGTAGACGACGCAGAACTACTAGAGTTGGTGGAATTGGAAGTCCGCGAGCTATTATCTAGCTACGATTTTCCTGGTGACGACATTCCCATCGTCACAGGCTCCGGTCTCAAAGCACTGGAAGCAATGACTGCTAACCCCAAAACTAAACAGGGTGAAGATCCGTGGGTAGATAAAATCTATGCTCTCATGGAAGCAGTAGATTCTTACATTCCTACTCCTGACCGTGCTATAGATAAGCCCTTCCTGATGGCTGTGGAAGACGTATTCTCGATCACAGGTCGTGGTACTGTTGCCACTGGTCGGATTGAACGTGGTAAGGTCAAAGTCGGCGATAACGTTGAACTGGTGGGCATTAGAGACACTCGCAACACCACTGTGACTGGTATCGAGATGTTCAAGAAGAGTCTCGACGAAGGTATGGCTGGAGATAACGCCGGTGTACTCCTACGCGGTATTCAGAAGGCTGATATTGAACGCGGTATGGTGATAGCCAAACCAGGTTCCATTACTCCTCACACTCAATTTGAAGGTGAAGTGTATGTGTTGACAGAAAAAGAAGGCGGTCGGAAGACTCCATTTTTCTCTGGCTATCGTCCTCAGTTTTACGTGCGGACAACCGATGTAACTGGCACAATTAAAGCTTTTACTTCCGATGATGGTAGTGAAGCCGAGATGGTGATGCCAGGCGATCGCATTAAAATGACAGTAGAACTGATCAACGCGATCGCTATTGAGCAAGGAATGCGCTTCGCAATTCGTGAAGGTGGCCGTACCATTGGTGCTGGTGTCGTCTCTAAAATTCTGAAGTAATACCTTTTTGTCCCATAACAAAGGAGCAGAGATGGTAGAATTCCTCTCTGCTCCTTTCTCTTCCTTCTGGGATTATGTATAATTACGGTTTACAAAAATCTGGCCGCTCAGGCAAGAATCCCCAAAAATTGTCACAACAATCACAAATATTCATCAGAACCTGGAAAATTAAAGATGGCAACTCTACAGCAGCAGAAAATTAGAATTCGTTTACAAGCTTTTGACCGTCGTTTATTAGACACATCTTGCGAGAAGATTGTAGACACGGCTAACAGAACTAACGCTACAGCCATAGGACCAATTCCCTTACCCACAAAACGCAAAATTTTCTGTGTGCTGCGATCGCCTCACGTAGATAAAGATGCGCGGGAACACTTTGAAACTCGCACCCATCGCCGGATTATTGACATTTATCAGCCTTCTTCTAAAACTATTGATGCCCTGATGAAACTAGATTTACCTTCTGGTGTGGACATTGAAGTAAAACTATAATTTAGTCATTGGTTATTAGTCATTAGTCCTTGGTTATTAAAACTAATGTAGAGACACGATTAATCGCTTCTCTACTAATGACTCGCCCATTCGGTTGTGATCAAAAGCAGCGACAGTCATTTTTTCATGGCCGGGGATGCTTTAAATTCATGGCTATGAATATTTACCCAGCCCTGAAGAAATTTATCTCAGGGCTTTTTATTGCCTGGGAAACAAATGATAGAATATAAATAAAGTACGGGAAAAGCAGAGAATAGTAAATTTTAAAATTAAATTTATACCAAGGTAACAATGACATCCTCGAATATAATTGCAGTTCGCGAACTACCTCTGTTCCCGTTACCTGAAGTAGTTCTATTTCCCACTCGACCATTGCCCCTACACGTCTTTGAATTTCGCTACCGAATCATGATGAACACGATTTTGGAAAGCGATCGCAGGTTCGGTGTGTTGATGGTCGATCCAGTCGAAGGTACAATTGCCAACGTTGGTTGCTGTGCAGAAATCATTCATTACCAACGGATGCCAGATGACCGCATGAAAATGTTGACTTTGGGACAGCAAAGATTTCGGGTCTTAGAGTATGTTCGTGAAAAGCCTTACCGTGTAGGCTTAGTGGAGTGGTTAGAAGACCAGCCACCAACTAAAGATTTACGTCCTTTGGCTAGTGAGGTAGAACAACTGCTGCGGGATGTAGTGCGTCTCTCAGCCAAGTTAACCGAACAAAATATGGAATTGCCAGAAGAATTACCCGACCTGCCCACAGAACTTTCATATTGGGTAGCAAGTAATCTCTATGGTGTGGCCTCAGAGCAGCAGGCACTGCTAGAAACACAAGATACTGTGCTTCGCCTGGAAAGAGAAGCGGAAATTTTGACTACTACTCGTAATCATTTAGCAGCCCGTGCTGTTCTCAAAGACACTTTTAATAATTCGTAATGGGCTGCGCCCCGCTGCGCTAACGTAATTTGTAATTCGTAATTACGCGTATGTAACGGTCACGGTTCAATGCTGATCGGTAGAACATGATAGCTGCCAAAAATCTTGATGATTTCGGCATAAGTACTTAGTTGTGCTAAAGCGGATTGCATTTGGGCTTGCTTGACATCTGCTTCCAAGTCAATAAAAAATAAGTATTCTCCGAGCGATCGCTTTGTTGGTCGAGACTCAATGCGGCTGAGATTAATCCCTAGTTGAGCAAATACTTGTAGCGGTTTAAGCAGCGCTCCAGGTAAATTTGCAGGCACGCTAAAGGCTAGGGAGGTGTGACTTGGACTATCTGAGATATTGATTAAATCGTCTTGACTTTGACTGACCACCCAAAAGCGAGTACAGTTTTCTGGATAGTCGTTAATATTACTGGCTAATATAGGTAGGTTATAGATTTGAGCGGCTCTGCTGGATGCGATCGCAGCTGCTGTTGAGTCTTGCTCTAGTCCCTGTAGTGCTTCGGTTGTGGAATTGCTGGGTATTAGCTGTGCCGTTGGCAGAAACTGCCCCAACCATCCTTGACATTGCGCCAAAGCTTGTGGGTGAGAATAAACAGTTTGAATACTATCTAAACTAGTGGCACAGGAAATAAAAGCATGGGCAATGGGCATGACTAAAGCCAACTGAATTTGTAACCGATCCAATTGCCACAGTGTATCCATTGTCATAGTTACACTGCCTTCAATAGAATTTTCCACTGGCACAACAGCTAACTGGGTTTGTCCACTAGCAACGGCTTGGAGTGATTGGGCAATGCTGGAATAGGGACATAACATAGCTTGAAGTCCTGTTTTCTGAGCTAGCCAGTGGGCATAAAAAACAGTTGCTTGTTCTGCGTAAGTGCCAGGAGGCCCCAAATGGGCAATGGATATGGTCACAGCGTTTATTCCTGAGTGATTTTTTCGGTTAATCGAAATTACTTCATTTGGTGGCTTTTATCAATGATTCTCTAAATTTAATTAATAATAGAAGTATTAAACAATTAGGGCTTCTTTAATTCATGTCCACCCAGTTTACCGCCTCCCAAACTGTCAAAATTAATGTTCCACCACAACCCATTCCTATTCAACACTATTTACGTCAGCCCCAACGTTTAGTCAATGCCTTAGCCGACAACAGCCGCATATATCAGCTTTCGGAAGAAATATTTCGCTTGAAAATGCGGCCTCTATCTTTTATGTCCCTCAGCATTCAGCCCACCGTAGACCTGAGAATCTGGGCAGAATCAAATGGCACAATTAACTTGCGATCGCTAAGTTGCCAAATTCTAGGCTTCGAGTATATTAACCAACGCTTCGCCTTAAACCTACAAGGACATTTGTCATTGCACGAGCTAAACGGTATTACTAGCCTGCAAGGAAAAGCCGATCTAGAAGTTCAGGTAGAGATACCACCACCATTTTGCTTTACGCCCAAGGCCATCTTAGAAGCCACTGGCAATGGTTTGCTCAAGAGCGTACTGATGACTGTGAAACAACGCCTGCTACATCAACTTTTAGCTGACTATCGCGCCTGGGTGACATCACAAATCTCAGCCAACCCGCGAGAAAATTATAGTGCAGAACTACCCATCCTCAATCAGTGAATAACCTGGCATTTTCTCAGTATTTTGTCACATTAGTTAGACCAATTTTAGCCCAGCCGTCAGGGCAAATCTTCCCCTGATAAATCTAGTAAAGCCTATGGCTACACCACACCAAGGCATAGCCCCAAGTCCATAAAAAATCAGTCCTCCTATCCTTCCAGCATGGAGAAATTAATTGCACCAACGCTACTGACTACAAGGGAAAACACACACCGACTGTCTAACCTACGGACTTGGGAGTGATCACAGGGCTGACTTGACAAGGACGAAAAGACTGGCGATGCAATGGTGAAGCCCCGTATTGTTGCAGAGCTGCTAAATGTTTTTGACTGCCATAACCTTTGTTCTGCTCTAGATGATACAGGGGGTACTTTAATGCTAGACGTATAATCAAGTCATCGCGCCACACTTTAGCGACAATACTAGCAGCCGCAATAGTTAGCGATCGCTCATCCCCCTTGACCATTGTTTCTTGCGGGAGTAACAAATCCTGAATGGGCTGATTACCATCAACTAAGCATAGCTGAGGACTGACCTTCAGTTTCAGCACAGCCCTCTTCATAGCCAACAGCGTCGCCTGCAAAATATTTATTTGATCAATTTCACTGGTGGAAGCAAAACCAATCTTCCAGTCAGTGGCCAGCCCACAAATCTGCTCTGCTAGGCGAATTCTTCGAGAACTAGACAGCTTTTTACTATCCTTAATCTCAGATGCCACTAATTTTGGCAAAGCACAAGCAGGCAAAATCACTGCTGCGGCCACGACTGGACCAAATAGCGCACCTCGCCCAACTTCATCCACACCGGCAACCAAGTCCGGAAACTCCAACCAATTTGCCGAAAACTCCAGCCAAATCGGTTCCTTCTTGAAAGTAGAGGCAGAAATATCAGCCCCAGCTTTTTCACTCCTCACCATGAGAAATTTAATTATCCTCTCCGGTAGAAGAATCAGACTCTAGAGCTGAAGAACGACGGCGGCGGCGACGGTTACCAGGAGAAATATGGTTTTCTGGATCCCCGGGTTCGGGTTCGGGTCTGATGGATGCGGTAGGAGGGTCTTCAGGTTCGGGTTCGCGTCTGATGGATTCGGTAGTATTTTTCACCACTTCCACGAGGTTTCCTTCGACTGCGTTTCCTTCGACTATGCTCAGGGGTTTCAATTCTAGCTCTACCTGTGAAGTCTTCACTTCAGCATCGAGGGTTTTGACGGCGGTGGAACCTGAACTAGTTTCATTTGGTTTAGTTCTCACAGCATCGGGGCCAATAATATTAATAATTACAGACTTGGAACTTTTAACCTCTTGATCTAATTTCACTAAAGGAGAAACTCCCATCAATGCGAACACGTCTTGTTCCTCTAGAGTCATTTCCACGCTTCTAATCTCCGGTGGCTCGACTACGGGTTTGACAGGCTCGACTTTGGTCACTTTAGTTCGTTCTGCCCTTTCCTGCCAACCGGATTTACCCAGGGTGGGGGAGGGAATTTCTGGACTAGCTCTTTCCAGTTCTGGGACTGAACGCAGCCGCAGTTCCACCTCAGCATCGGAGTCCAAAACTGGCTCGTTGTCAAAACCTAGTGGCAGAGGCGTAACCCCACTTTCATCCTTGAGGTTGGCTCCATTGATACCAGTCCGACTCCGACGGATGCGTTGACGACGCTTGTTGTCTCCTGGTTCTTGATAGCTGGGATGATTTATTAAATCCAAGGGACTGATGTCACCATCACCATCAAAGACTTCCCCAAAACTATCGTATGCTTCTCGTGGTTCGCTGATTCGAGCTATTGGCAGACGTGGTTCTTTCTGAGGCAATGATACCTTGGACTGAGTGTAGCCAAAGTCAGAACGGTCGGCTAAATCTGCTGTGGTTGGCGATCGCACTTCCGATTCTCCAGGCAGATGCATAATATGTCCCAATCCACCACAAGTTGGGCAAGTATGACCAAACAATTCGTAAATATTTTGTCCTTGGCGCTTACGGGTCAGTTCTACTAGACCTAATTCGGTTAATTGAGCAATCTGAGGACGAGCTTTGTCGGCTTTCAGTGCTTTATTAAAGTGTTCTAGGACTTGCAATTGGTCACGCCGCGATTCCATATCAATGAAGTCAACGACTATGACTCCGGCAATATTTCGCAGACGTAACTGACGAGCAATTTCTGTTGCGGCTTCGCAGTTAGTCCACAGAACTGTTTCTCTGGCGGTGGCCGAGCGGGTGAAGGAACCAGAGTTGACATCGACAACTGTCAATGCTTCTGTGGGTTCAATGATAATATAACCGCCAGAAGGTAAATCTACTCTCGGCTTGAGGGCTTCTTTGATGGCGGCACTGATGCGGAAATACTCTAATATAGGTGAGCGATCGCGGTGATGATCAATCAACACACCTTGGGGAGTTTGACCTCCACTCCAGTTCTGCAAATAATGTTTGACTCGTTTCAAACCCGTACTAGAATCGACGACAATCCGATTCACATCGGCACCGTACATATCCCGCAGGACACGCTGGATAAAATCATCATCTCGATTTAAGAGGGCGGGCGCACGAGTGGAATGAGCTTCTTGCTGAATGGCTTCCCATTGCTTTTGCAGCACTTCCAAATCTTCGATAATCGCTTCTTCTGGTTTGCCTTCGGCTTCGGTACGCACGAGCAGACCCATACCGGCGGGTTTAATCAAAATCGCTAAGGCGCGCAACCGGTTGCGCTCACTTTCACTTTTAATCCGTCTGGATAAATTTACACCCCTACCATAAGGCATCAGCACGACATAGCGCCCTGGTGAGGTAATATTCCCGGTGAGCCTGGGACCTTTTGACCCTGTTGGCTCTTTCATTACCTGGACTAGGACTTTTTGCTGTGGTGCTAATAGTTCGGTAATGGCGGCGGCGGTCCGCTTCAGCTTCAATGGCCCCAAGTCTGTAACATGAATAAAGCCGTTGCGCTCTGGGTCGCCGATATTCACAAAGGCTGCATCTATTCCAGGTAATACATTTTCTACTACACCCAAATAGACATCACCGATTTGGTGATGACCAGTAGCGACGACGAGTTCTTGGATTTGATCTTCCGAAAAGACGGCAGCAATTTGATACTGTTCAGCTATGATAATTTGCTTTGGCATTCAATTTCCTCAAAAATTGGCAGCACCAACCAGAGACATGGAGGTTTGTGATACCCTTCGCCTCTGCGGTTCCCTAAAAGGCGCTGCTGATCATAAAAATTGTGACTTTTTTGCTCAATTTTCCGGTGAGCTTTTACGACTAAAACAATTGCGCTGACACGCTCTCGACTATTCCAAAACGCCTGCATAAAGTTTTAAGCAAATAAGCCATCCAGTGTTGATATTTTAGGCAATACCATCACATCTAAGGATTAGGCATTGCTACAGTTGTTTAAAAGGCATTGAGAAAAACTCGCCGATGGAAACTGTGTTTAAATTACTAGTTCACAAAATAGCTGGAGAAGGAGTGGGTTCTGTGAATCTGCCTCACCGTTGGGCTGAGGGCTGATATCGTTCGCCGTTGGCGTTGCGTTCGCTTTTGGTGTTACGAAGTCAAGCAAGGCCTTTGTCTGGGATACAATCTTTAGAAATCACACTCTCATATCTTGGCTTTCGCTCCCGTGATTACCACCAGGAGTGAACTAGTCCATTTAATGCAGCGCCAGAAAATTCTCTTGATTTGATTCTAACCCAACTGAGGGAATCAAACCTCATAATCATCCTCGGTCTGAGCAACTACTAGCAAATTGCCCTTGAGCTATTATACTCCTAAAATTAGCTGATTGCGGTGGATGTGCAGAAGTTGAAATTCTTCCTCTGCGACCATTTCCAGCATGGACAGGATGTGTTCAGGACGCAATATCACACCATCAGGGCGACAACTACCTAGATAGCGCAGGACAACTGTAGATTCTGCAACACTGGTCTGGAGGCTCTCTAGGAAATCCAATTCAAATAAGCGCGATCGCAGATTTATTAAGGTCTGCTTGCCTGACTTGCTTGTTTTCTGCCACCAAAGCTCTTCTTTGGCTTTGATTGTATCAATCCAGTTTTGCCATTGTGCAGGGGTAACGGATGCGGATGTTGCCACTGTGATTGAATAATCTGCTGCTTCCATGACTTGGTTAGCTGCTGTAGATTTTAAATCTATTGTACTAACATCATAGATGGGGATATCTGTGGGCAGTTCCTGAACGAGTCGTTGGCGGAAGGTTTCAACTTCCACAGACTCAGTTAATTCAAAATCTACAATTTCCCCACTGCTGGTAGCTCCTAGAGCTAAGGCAGAAGCGATCACAATTCGCGGCCCAGGATGAAAACCACCTGTGAAAGCAATTGGTAAACTGGCTCTGCGAATGACTCGATCAAACAGACGCATCAAATCCAAGTGACTCACCAGTGCCATTGTTCCTTGCTTGCCAAAGCAGACACGCAATCTTTGGGCTTTGGTGGTATTAGGCACAAAATTCCCGGCAAACTCTGGTATGGCTGGCGGCGGAATCACCACATTATGTCCAAAGTCGGTGCCGCAGACACCGCAGTGAGAGCAACCTTCAAATGAGCAATCAGGTACTATGGCGGCTTCCAAGGCACGTTTTAAGTCTTCTTGGAGCCATTTTTTATCGATACCAGTGTCAATGTGGTCCCAAGGTAAAGGTTGATTTAACGAATCTCCCCCGCTCCCTGCTCCCTGCTCCCCTGCTTCTTCTACTAGACGGTATTTCCAATGTAAACCAGCTTCGGCGATGGCTGTCTCCCAAGCACCATAGGCGGCATCTAAATTTTCATACCAGGAATCCATGCCGGCTCCCAATTCCCAAGCGCGACGGACGACTTTTCCTAAAGTGCGATCGCCTCTACCCACAAAGTCTTCCATTGCGGAAATGCGGACATCGGTAAAATTGACTTTGACACCCCTGATGCGGCGGAATTCTTGCCTGAGTAAATTTTGTTTACGTTTGAACTCGCTGGTAGACACTGAATGCCACTGAAAAGGCGTATGGGGCTTGGGTGTAAAGTTAGAAATTGTCAAGTTAAAGTTTAAAGGTTTTCTACCTCTACCCCGACACTCTTGTTGTAGCCAGCTAACTGTTTCTGCAATGCCGACAACATCAGGATCAGTTTCACCAGGCAAGCCAATCATGAAATATAACTTGATTTTATCCCAACCTTGTGACCAGGCAGTTTTTACACCTCTGAGTAATTCTTCATTAGTTAAGCCCTTATTTACAATGTCCCGCATTCTTTGGGTGCCGGCTTCTGGGGCAAAAGTCAATCCCCCCTGCCGTGTGCCGCCAAGAATATTGGCAATATTTTCGTCAAATCTATCTACCCGTTGACTGGGAAGAGTTAGGGAAATATTTTCGTTTTTTAACCGATTTTTGATTTCCATCCCTACTGCTGGTAAGGACAAATAATCAGAACAACTCAGCGATAACAACGAAAACTCGTTGTAACCGGTGGCGCGCATTCCGGCTTCAATGGCTGTGACTACCTGATCTGGTTCTACATCCCTAGCTGGACGAGTCAGCATTCCTGGTTGACAAAAGCGACAACCGCGAGTACAACCCCGGCGAATTTCCAGTGTCAGGCGGTCATGGACGGTCTCGACATAGGGAACTAGGCCGATAGAATAAGCGGGGATGGGGGTGGCGACCCGGCGCAGAATCCGTTTTGGCACATCTGGGCGGGAAGGATGAACTGAGCCATCGGTGGCCATATCGTAAAACTGAGGGACATATACGCCTGGTATCTGTGCTAAATCCAGGAGCAATTTTTCCCGATTCAGTTTTGCTTGTTTGCCTTCTGCCAAGACTAAACCAATTTCTGGGAGTAATTCTTCCCCATCTCCGAGGGCGAAAAAGTCAAAGAAATCGGCGTATGGTTCAGGGTTTGATGTTGCTGTCTGTCCTCCGGCAAAAATTAACGGGTAGTTACCCTCGGCTCTTTCAAGCCATGTGAGGGGAATTTCTGCCAGGTCTAACATTTCTAGGATATTAGTAGCTCCCAGTTCGTAACTGAGACTAAAACCCAAGATGTCAAATTCTCTGAGCGATCGCTTCGATTCTACGGCAAACAGGGGTGTATTAGTAGTCCGCAATTTAGCCGCCAGGTCAGCACCTGGTAGATAAGAGCGATCGCATAACTGCTGAGGCTGGGCATTCAAAATGTTATAAAGAATGATATGCCCAAGGTTGGAAGATCCGACTTCATATACTTCTGGGTAGGTTAGCGCCCAGCGTATTGTTGCCGTATCCCAAGGTTTATGTACCGCTAAATGCTCGTTACCCAAGTAACGTGCGGGCTTTAAAATATCCGGTGTGATTAATTTTTCGACTGCAACAGCCACTATGCTATCTTCTAGCTACCTTAATTACAGCTTATCTACTCTAACTTAGCATTGATTTAGGCTTTTCAGTAGAGTTGATCGCTGCAAATAACAACTCCTTTACACAAATTTACTTTTCGACTATTGATGCACATAATGTGCTAAAGGATAACTTTAATTTTCCGACACTTCAGGAATATTTGCATATTGACATCCTCATCTAATTAGAGTTCTGGAATCTTCAATTCGAGATTTCTTGGAACATAAACTGTTTTTTCGGATCTTGACCACACTTTTCCGGTGTCTTTGCGAAATCTTTATGACTTTCATCGGTCTGTTTAAAGATTGTCATAAATACAGGATAAATTGTATTCATATATACTTTTTTTCCAACCCAGTTCTCAAACAATCTACATAGACCGCCAGAGAGCAGACAAATTAGCTGTGACTTTGCTGACAAAGCTTACCTAGTCCATCACTCCAGCTAATTTCGGCAAGTCGCAGGTGTAGATTCAATCATTTTATTTTCATGCTGGCTAGGGTTGCATACCAGACTTTACGACAAATTATTGATCCAATTCCTTAGTGATATTGATCACAGAAATAGGGGAATTTAGATCACATTTTATACCAATCACTATCTTGGATAATTATTATCATATATAATTGGTTTATTAGTTATGAGAACTAAGTACGTTATTCGTCAATTGGTAGAAAAAGCGCTAGACATTAAAAAACTAACACCTGAAATCGAAAATGAAATCAATTCGGAGTTGACCCAAATGGGTCACATTTCAGATGTTGACTATGAAGCTCTAGAGCTATTAATGGCAGAAATGGATGCTGGTCGAATTAAGTTAGTACCGAGTTGGGGATATTAATCCTGATTTTGGCACTGGAATTTAATGGTAATTAAAACCCATTTTGACCATAAATAGCAAAATAAAGCCTTAAATATAGATTAACAGCAATGCTGATGGCAGCCACGAGATGATTGCTGGTTTTTTTCCGTGAACTTTAGTATTTCTCTCACCAGTGTGGCGTAAACTGTGCTAATGAGCATCCACAATTTGCATTAGTAGTAAACCGCCATGCAGCCCGCTAAACGTTTAGAAAAAATTCCTCCCTATTTGTTTGCTGAAATTAACCGCAAGCGGGAACAACTTGTGGCTGAGGGAGTTGATATCATTAATCTGGCACTGGGCGATCCAGATAAACAGACTCCGGCTCATATTCTTCAAGCCATGCATGAAGCAATTGATGATGCTTCCACCCATAACTACCCACCTTATCAGGGGACGACAGAATTCCGGGAGGCGGCGGTTAATTTAATGGAACGTCGGTTTGGGGTAACAGGGTTAAATCCAGAGACAGAAGTTATCTCTTCCATTGGTTCCAAAGAAGCAATACACAACACCTTCTTAGCTTTTGTCGAAGCGGGAGACTATACCCTCATCCCAGATCCTGGTTATCCTGTGTATCAGACTGCGACAATTTTCGCTGGTGGTGAACCTTATACCATGCCTTTGAAGGCAGAAAACAATTATTTACCTGATTTAAATACGATTCCTGAAGAAATTGCCCGTAAAGCCAAATTATTGTGGATTAATTATCCGAATAATCCCACTGGAGCCTTAGCCAGCTTAGAATTTTTTGAAGAACTGGTAGCTTTCTGCAAGCAGTATAATATTTTGCTATGTCATGACCATGCTTACTCAGAGATGGCTTATGATGGCTATAAACCGCCGAGTGTCCTGCAAGTTCCTGGTGCAAAAGATGTAGCCATTGAGTTTCACAGTTTGTCTAAGTCGTATAACATGACAGGCTGGCGCATTGGCTTTGTAGTTGGTAACGCCATTGGTATTCAAGCTTTGAGACAGGTGAAAACCAACGTCGATTCTGGAGTATTTAAGGCAATTCAAAAAGCCGCGATCGCAGCTTATTCTACCAGTGAAGCAGAACTGCAATCTCTCATGTCAGTTTACCAAAAGCGTCGCGACATTATTGTGCAAGGATTACAATCCCTGGGCTGGCCAATTGCACCGCCGAAAGCTACACTTTACGTCTGGGTTCCTGTACCTCCAGGATATTCTTCCACAGAATTTGTCTCCCTTTTACTTGACAAATGTGGCATTATGGTTCCTCCGGGTAATGGTTATGGTGCAGCCGGCGAAGGTTTTTTCCGAATTGCCCTCACAATTCCCGATGAGCGGATGCATGAAGCCATTCAACGCCTCAGAGATGCTGGTATTCGTTACGCTTGATTGGTAATTTGTCATTTGTCATTTGTCATTGGGAAATAAATATCTTCTCCCCCCTGCACCCTGCCC